>JADFCT010000422.1 GCA_017161665.1 Candidatus Sumerlaeota bacterium | reverse complement strand
GACGGGAAAAAATACCTGGACTTGATCAGCGGGATTGCCGTCAACACGCTGGGACACAATCATCCCCGCCTGGTTCAGGCCCTTGCCGATCAGGCGGCCCGTCTGATTCACGTCTCCAATCTGTATGGCATCACCCCCCAGATCGAACTGGCCGAGGCGCTGACGACGAATTCCTGCATGGACAAGGCCTTTTTCTGCAATTCCGGCTCCGAGGCCGTGGAAGGCGCCCTGAAGTTGGCCCGTCTCTATGCGCGGCAAAAGGGATACGAAAACCGCAGCGGCTATGTGAGTATGAAAAACTCCTTCCATGGACGCACCATGGGCGCGCTGACGGCCACGGGCCAGAAGAAGTATCAGCAGGGCTTCGAGCCCATGCTCAGCGGATTTACCTATGCGGACTATAACGACCTGGCCTCCGTGGAAGCGGCGGTGACGGACGAAACGAGCGCCATCGTGCTGGAGCCGATTCAGGGCGAGGGGGGTGTCATCCCCGGCGATCCCGACTTTCTGGCCGGCTGTCGGCGACTGTGTGACGAACGGGACATGACGCTGATTTTCGATGAAGTCCAGTGCGGCATGGGCCGGACGGGCGCCGGCTTTGGCTACGAGGCCTCGGGCGTGGAGCCGGATGTGATGGCCCTGGCCAAGGGGCTGGGCGGCGGCGTGTCCATCGGCGCCACCCTGGCGCGGGGGGCCCATGGCAAGGTCTTCGGCCCCGGTCATCACGCCTCGACCTTTGGCGGCAACCCCCTGGCCTGCTCGGCGGCCCTGGTGATTTGTGATGAATTGTTCAACAAAGGCCTTCTGGAGCATGTCCGCGCCGTGGGCGCCTATTTGAAGCGCGGGCTGGACGGGCTGGTCGGGAAATATGACTCCGTGGTCGAAGCGCGCGGGCGGGGGCTGATGTGGGGATTGGTGATCAACCGCGACTGCCCCGAGCTGGTGGGTCTGTTGGCCGCCCGTGGCGTGTTGGGCAATGTGGCCGCCGGGCGGGTGGTCCGCATCGCGCCGCCGCTCATTATCACGGAAGCGGAATGTGACGTGGTGCTGGAAGCGCTGGACGGCGCATTGAGTGAGTTGGGATAACAGACGGTCATGAGGGCTTTAATCACCGGATACAGCGGATTTGTGGGGCCCTGGCTGGCCCATCACCTCCTTGCCATGGGCGACGCGGTGACGGGGTTGGTCTTTGGGACGGACTGGCGGCCGCCGGCCTTTTGGGGGGATCGGCTCGACGCCGTTCGGACGCGGCCCTGTGACGTGACGGACGGACAGGCGATCCGGGCCGTTCTTCGCGAGGAGCGCCCCGAGGCGATCTATCACCTGGCGGGCATCAGCCATGTCCCGACCTCGTGGCGGCGGCCGGCCCTGACGGTGGAGGTCAACGTCTGCGGTTCCATTAATCTGTTCGAAGCGGTTCGGCAGGAAGCGCCCGAGGCGGCGGTCGTCAACGTGGCCTCGGGCGACATCTACGACACGCCGAAAGGCGACACGGATTTGCCCCTGACGGAGGCCTCGCCGATTGCCCCGCGCAATCCCTACGCCGTAGCCAAAGCGGCGCAGGACCAGATGGCGGGCGTCTATGCGCAGGCGTATGGGCTGCGGATCGTCCGGGCGCGCCCCTTCAACCATACCGCTCCGGGTCAATCAACGGATTTTGTCTGCGCGGCCTTTGCGGATCAGCTGGCCCGGATTGCGGCGAGCGAGGCCAACCCCGTGGTGGCAGTGGGCAACCTGGAGGGAGAACGGGATTTTCTGGACGCCCGGGACGTGGCGCGGGCCTACCGGTTGATGGCCACTCAAGGGGCGCCGGGGGCGGTTTACAACGTCGCATCGGGCCGGGGGCGGACGATTCGCTCCATTCTGGACGCCCTGATTCGCCTCTCGGGCGTCGCGGTGGAGGTGACGATCGATCCCGAGCGCTTTCGCCCCACGGAAACGCCCCGCGTCTATGGGGCCTGCGACGCTCTGAGCCAGGCGACGGGCTGGGCCCCGGCCATTGATTTTGATGAAACCTTGAGCGATCTGGTTGCCGCCTGTCGCGGCCGCGATTTCCCTTTGAGTCGCGGACCGAGGCTCTGATACACTCCTTGTTTGGCCTAAAAACTGATCGCTCCGCTTTGCCCTCAAGAGGCCATGGGGACAGGGTCGGGGCGATTTCCATGACACACAGGTTTTCTCATGACCGATACGAAACACATTCGCAACTTCTCCATTATTGCCCATATTGACCACGGCAAATCGACCCTGGCTGACCGGATGATTGAAGTCACCGGCCGGCTGACCCAGCGCGAAATGCGCGATCAGGTCCTCGATACCATGGACATTGAGCGGGAACGGGGCATCACGATCAAAGCCCAATCCGTGCGGCTCGATTATCTGGCCAAAGATGGGAAGATGTATCAACTCAACCTCATTGACACCCCCGGTCATGTGGACTTCACCTATGAGGTCTCGCGCGCCCTGGCCGCCTGTGAGGGCGCCGTGCTGATCGTGGACGCCTCCCAGGGCGTGGAGGCCCAGACACTGGCGAATGTGTATATGGCCATCGAACACGATCTGGAGATCATTCCGGTTCTGAACAAGATCGACCTGCCCGCATCCGACCCCGAAGGCGCGCGCGAGCAGATTGAGGAAGTGATCGGCCTGGACGCCTCGGAAGCCATCGAGGTCAGCGCCAAGGAAGGGCGTGGCGTCGTGGACGTCCTGGAAGCCATCGTCAAACGAATTCCGCCACCCAAAAGTGAGAGCGAAACGCTGCGGGCCCTGATCTACGATTCCCAGTACGATACCTATCGCGGCGTGGTCATCTATGTCCGCGTCAAGGACGGCGCCATCAAAAAGGGCGACAACATCCGATTCATGGCCTCCAACGCCCAATACGAAGTCCTCGAATGTGGGATCTTCACGCCCGCCATGACGCCGACCAATATCATCGATACCGCCGAAGTCGGTTACGTCATCGCCGGGATTAAGGACATCCGCAAGGTCAACGTCGGTGACACCATCACCCACGTCCAGCGGGGCGCCACGAAGGCGCTGCCCGGTTACAAGCCCATCCATCCGGTGGTCTTTTCGGGCCTCTATCCCGTGGAC
>JADFCT010000041.1 GCA_017161665.1 Candidatus Sumerlaeota bacterium | reverse complement strand
TCCACGACTCGTCATCATTCCGCCAGGCGGGGAACTGTCTACGCATTGGAAAACTCGCATCACCTCCGAAACAATCCCGTGGCGCCGCAATTTTTTCTCGAACAATGACTTGCTTGGATTCACCGGAATCGGGCCGGACAGTAGCGGTCAGATCCACCCATTTTTCGTCACCCTCCCGCGCCTGAATGACCAGAGTTTCCCCAATATCCGGGTATTGACTGAGGTCGGCAATCATCCGATCGTTGGAGCCGTCTAATCGCCGACTTCGAACTGATCGAGCCTCCGGATCGGCATAGTAAAGAACCACCTTCTCGGGAACATTCATTTCGTCCAGCGACACAAAGTCCATTTCTGTCACCAGAGATTTTTCCATCAGAGGACCGTAGAATCCAAAGAGGACCAGGTAGGAGATTGTCTGAACGATCAAAGAAGCTTTTAGGCTTCGCTTGAAACGACCACTTTCCTTTTTTAGACCCCTGAAGACAAAGGGCCACTCCACCACTAAAGTGAAGAGCCAGGTCAAGCCCACGGCGATCCAGAAGTCACGGCGGAGTGTGAGAATGGAGCCGACATTATTAAACGGTACGATAATTGCAGGAATGGCAAGCCAGGCGGAGAGGTAGTTCGCGACGATCATCATGCCAAATGCCCGCTTCCAAGGAACTCCAAAGAATTGGGAAAGAACAATCGACTCTCCGATGGCAATGAACATGTTCCCGAGCAAGAGGTGAAAAACCTCGCCCCACATCAGAGGGGAGCCCCCATTGGCCCAAGCCGGGGTTGGGATCAAAGATAGGACCAGAAAAAAAATGAGTGGTTTGATGGACTTGTTCATAAATCAAAGCAGTTTCCGATCAATAGATGCTGGTACCTTACTGTTACTCGTCTTGAAGTCAACGACCTTCGACTGGAGAAAGAACGATTTTTTCTTATGCTACAGTATTTGATTTCACGATTGCATAAAAATTGTTAAAATTTATAGAATTTATGGACGGTTTGAGATTGTTTATTATTTTCGGAACCCTACTGCGCCTGGGGGATGTGATCCCACCGGGTGGTGTAGGCGGGGGATCGCAGGTTTTGTTGGGGGCGCCACAGGTTGGGCGCCGACGAGGCCCCGAAATAGAGCGTGTCCGCGCCCAGGCTTTCGTTGATGCGATCGATGGTTTTCATCAGGCGATGCGACCGTTCATCGTCGCCCGGATCGAACAGATCCGTCTGCCGCATCCGGGCGGGGGAAATCTCGTGCAGAACGACCCCCGCCTTTTTGTAGCGCCTCCCCTCGCGATAGACATTCGCGAGCAACTGATTCGCTTCACGGATCAGCGTGGGGGTATGCGACGTGGCCACGGGCAGTCGAACCGCCTGGTTGCCCATGTAAAAGGTTCCCGATTCGAAGCGGTTGGTGAGCAGAAAGACTTCCAACGCGCCGGCGATCGAATGATCCTTGCGCAGTTTTTCGGCCGCCCGGGCCGTGAAGGTGGCCAGCGCCTGGCGGAGCGCATCCAGGTCCGTGACGGCTTCCTTGAAGCTGCGCGACGTGCCGATGGATTGTTTCGGCGCCGGACCTTTTTCCAGGGGATAGTACGATTCGCCCCGCAGTTCCTTGAGCAGGCGCGCGCCGACGATGCCCATTTTATTTTGAAGCACGGCATCGTCTGAGTCGCGCAACTGCAAGGCGTTTTCGATGCCTCTCGCTTTCAGGTATTTGCTCAGCCGCCGCCCGATTCCCCAGACATCGCCCACGTCGGTCATTGCCAGCGCGCGATCCAGCCAGGGACTGTCCGTCAGATCCAACACGCCGGCGGCTTTCTTGGATTTTTTGGCCAGTCGATTGGCCAGTTTGGCCAGGGTCTTGGTGGAAGCCATGCCGATCGAAACCGGCAATCCCGTATAGCGCAGGACTTTTTCCCGCATGTGACGGCCATAGTCCGTTCGATCGGGGATGCCCGTCAGATCCAGAAACGCCTCGTCGATGCTGTAAACTTCAATATCCAGGGCGTCTTCGGCCAGGACCGTCATCATCCTTCGGCTCATGTCCGCGTAAAGGGGATAGTTCGACGAAAAGACCTGAAGATTGTGCTTGGTCACCAGCCCTTCGACCTCGAAAAAGGGCTGCCCCATCCCGACTCCCAGGGCTTTGGCTTCCTCGGACCGCGCCACCGCGCATCCGTCATTGTTCGACAGGACAATGACCGGCGCCCCGTTCAAACGCGGTTGGAAGACCCGTTCACAGGAGACATAAAAATTGTTGCCGTCGGCTAGAGCAAAAACAGTCATCGTCCGTCGTTTGCGTCAAAGAGGCTTTCGCGCCTCTCGCGATCCTTGAATTCCATCCATCATAAAGGATGGATCACATTGGTGACCACGCCCCAGATTTGGCATTCTCCGATCTCTTCACAGGTGAGAGGAGCATACCGGTTGTTCTCCGGCGTCAACCAGATTCGGCCTTTTTCCTTGCGCAGGCGTTTGACCGTGAAGTCGCCATCGACGGCGGCGATGACCACCTTCTTGTCCGTCGGCTCGATGGAACGGTCCACGATGAGGATATCGCCGGGATGGATGCCGGCGTCGATCATCGAATCGCCCGTGACGCGAACGAAGAACGTGGCCGAGGGATGCCGGATCAAATGCTTGTTCAGATCCAGTTGCCCTTCGATATAGTCGTCGGCAGGGGAAGGAAATCCCGCCGAAATGGACGTCGAAAACAACGGAAGCGGACAATCGGTCGACAGATCGGCGCTATAGATTAAAACATCGCTTTTTTCAGTCATCAGTATAGGAGCCCTTTTCAGGATTCATTTAAATGTCAATGGTTCTTTCCGAAACAAGTGTGTGCTCGACGATATGCGCCGGAAGAGTGAGTTGTCCAGCGTCAATGCTCGCCCATGTCCCGGACAATTCTCTTGATGGGCTCCTGCTCGATGGGCTCCAGAAATGACCAGTATTTTTCCTGCATGATGCGTTCCTTAAACTTCCGGACGGCCGGATGGTTCAGTTTCCAATCTTTTTAAAATAGGTGAAAGCGGATCTGTAACAATCATATTCGACTCCCCCAAAACCTGTAAAAATTCGATTGTCCAGATCTCGGTTGAATTCCCGAACGACGCTATCGAAGGCTCTCGTGTCTCCAATCGAGCACAGGCATAAAGCGATGTGAAAACGACCGTCTTTATAATCCTGCGAAGACAGAAGATTGGTCAGAGGCTCCACAGATTCAACACTTTGTATTTTTTCCAAAGTAGCGATGGCGTCAATTTTCCAATGCAGATCATTTTTCGATGTCAACTCTCGTTGGAACATTTCGAGCAGACAGGGAACGGCTCGGGGCGAACCGATCACTTCCAATGCATGAATACAATGCGATCGGTAGTATTGATTTTTTTCCATCATTGCTTTCCCGATATCGTCTACGGCACTTTCGTCCATCATTTCCGTAAAATAGTACAACCACTCGTTCAGAAATTTGCCCTTATTGCCAAACGAGAGATCGTGAATGATGGGCGCCGCTTCTTTGAGTTTACACTGACTGGCCCCGTAAATCAGCTCGCGCGTGTCACTAACTCGTTTCTTCTCACTTGAAAATAGGGTCCGTACTGATCTATCATTTTCATCATTTGTTGTGAGCGCCGTAGGCCGCTCATGGCCAACTCTCTTGAAAATTTTGAGTCGGACGGGCGTCGGCGCCGTCACGCTTTTTGCGCGCGGCGCGGCAAAAATCGCGCCGGCGCCTCAGTTTCTATTCACCTTACCCAGGGCTCCGCTCCCTATCGGTCGCTCCACCCTGGGCTGGTATGTGATCGCCCCTATCGGGGCTTGGCGGATGTTTGGATCCTTGGACGCGGGCCTTATCGGACAGTGGCGCCGCGCCCAGGGGCGCCTTGCGTCTTGGCGCCTTGGCGTTTCCAATGAATCTATCGTGCCGTGTCCCGACGCCATTTTCATCATTTGTTGTGTCCATTTATATGGACATGGGGAACTCTTGCTTTCCACAAAGTAAAAGGGGAAAAAATCCTCATGTCCCCTGTCATTCGTCCCACCGAATAAGCAGAGTCCCACTTGGACTGATTCACTGCCCCCCTCCGGCGCGGCGGACTTGGGTGAGCCGATACAGGACTTCGCCGGGGAGGATGCCGCCTTCGGGGGCGATCTGGTAAAAGATAGGCACGGTGTGGACCTGTCCGATGCCCGAGAAGCCAACGACCTCGCGGCCAATTTCCTCATTCACCAAATCCGCCTCCGGAACCTCACGATCTTCTTCCGTGAGCAGGGCGATTTCGGCTTTGGGCGCGCAGTGGGCTGTGAACGGGAAGGCGGGATTGGGCGGGAAGGTGGCGTAGGCGGCTCGACCGGATCGCATCTGGGCATCCAGAACAGCGAGAAAATCGGCCCCGTGCTGTTCAAAGGCTTCCGGGGTGGTCATGATCGCGTCCTTGAAGGGAAAGTCCAGAACCCATTCCTGATCGGATGGGAAGTACTTCCGATACCAGGGCGAGCCGGCCAGGAAGTTCGTCCCCAGAACGGCCACATCGGTCCGGCGCCGCTCGACGACCTGTTGATACCAGAGCGCGTAAATGTCGCTGTCGCCACCGGTGAGGATGAGGGCGCGCGGCTCGGCGTGGTCCAGGGCGAGGCGTCCATACCGCATGGGGGCCGAGGAATTGAGATAGGTCAAATCCCTTCGATTCATCAAAACGGTGGCCAGGGGGAGGATCAGCAACAATGACAGGATGGGCGGCCACGCGGCCTGGAGCCATCGGTCCTGTATCCACCGCAGGCCGAAGATCGCGGCAATGAAACCGGTCAGAACGGTCCAGGGAAACAAGGGCTGATAATAACCGGCCATGTCGGGAATGTTATACAGGAAAAGGACGGCCATATTGAGGGCCGACATGGCGGCGACGGCCAGGAAGGCAGGCCCATCCCGCCGCGCCCACAGCCCGAGCCCCGCCAGCACAAAGAGCCACAGGGCAATCACCGCCGACGGACGCGCCCGGTCGGCCCGTCCCCGGGGCCAGCCGATCTGTTCCAGCGTCCAGTCCGTGAGATGCTGGATGCGTCGCCGCGCCCAGACGGGGTAATTTTTGCCGTTGAAGGGACGATTGGGACTCTCAACGCGAAGAAAGCGGGTCTGCGCGAATTGGCCGCCCCGGACGGTCCAGAGGAAGCGATCCAACGTGGCAGGGTCGCCCCAGTTCAGCGGCGGATGGGCCCGGGCGCGGATGGGCAGATACAGATGGGGCGTCAGCCCCACGAGCGTCAGCATCGGCCCCAGGATCAGGGCGCGCCCGTGGCGTTTCCAGAGGGTGCGAATCCAACCGGAAGGGAGAGCGCCGGCGCCGGCTCGAATTCTTTGAAGTAATCCCACCCCGCCGGCGACGGCCAGCGCGGGGGCGAGAATGAGAGCCAGACGGTGATTGCTCAGCGCCAGGCCGAGAAGCAGCCATCCCGCGGCCCAGAACCGCCCGTCGAAGCGGCGCGTCAGGCGCAGGACGACCCACGTCCCGGCGGCGAGAACGGCCATGCCCAAGCTGTAAACCTCCGTCGTGACGGCGTGGATCCAGAAGGTCCGCGACCACACCAGTGTCAGCGCCAGCGCAGCGGCCGCCATGGGGGCGCCCAGCCTCCAGCCGAATAGGGAAGGCGTTCCTTTCGGCCGGCGCGCCTCCAGCCGCCCGAAAATCTCCCAGGCGATCCAATACCACAGCCAGGCGGTCCAGACGCCCAGCGCGGCGTCCAGCAGGTTGACCCGGAAGCCGAGGGTCCCCAGCGGCAGACATTGGGCCGCCTTGGCCAGAAGGGCGTAGAGGGGATAGCCCGTCGGATGCGGGATGCCCAGGACGTGAGCGGCGGCGGCCAACTCAATGCCGTCGCCCCAGTAAGGCCCATCGGCCAGCGTGCCCATATAGGCGAAGGCGCCGCCGATCACGACCAGCGCGGGCAGATACCAGCCCGTCCAGCGCGCGCAGAGACCGCCATCGCCGAGGCGCGATTCAGACGTTGTCATGCCAGCCCTTTCGTGGTTACCTTAATTCATGCGATCGAATGCCTTGGCCCAAAACACACGCTCACGCTCATCTGCACGCATCTTTTTCCGGATTTACCCGCGAGTCAAGGCCCCAAAATCGCGCCGCTACAACGGCGCCACTTTCTCCGCCGATCGCTCCAGAGCGCCGAAAGGACGAAATGGCGCGCTGAAGACGCCTTTTTAGCTTGTGCCCTTCGGCTCTTGTCGGTAAAAATAAAAAAACGTCTGTACGCATCTAAGGTTTTCCAACACCATGGCCAAAAAAAACGCATATTCCGCACTGGGAGTGCCTAAAGACGCCTCAAACGAGGACATCAAGAAGGCATATATTGAGTTGGTCAAGAAATATGATCCCGAAAAGCATACGGATCGTTTCATGATCATTCAAAAAGCCTACGAAATGTTGACCGATCCGCGCAGTCGCGCGCGGGAGGATGTCTTTTCTTTCGACAAGGCTCAGGGACATTTTGCCTTCGCCGAGGATGAACGGGAAATCGGCGCCGGTGAAGATCTGGACGCCGAATATGAGGCGATCCGCGAACGGCAGGATGAACTGGCCGACAATGAGGAATTAAAGAAAAAGTTGATTCGTGTCTTGATGAAGCGCAGTTTCGTCAAAGTCCAGGCCCGCAACTGGAAAGAGGCCATCCAGGATTGGAAGATCCTGCTCAAGGTGGACCCCACGAATCACCGCGCCAAAAACAATCTGACGTTCGCCTTGGTCCAGGCCGGGTATCAGTACGCCATTCACGATCTGTACGAAGAAGCGGCCAAGACGTGGGAAAGTTCGCTTCTCCTGAATCCGGACAATCCTGGGGTCATTCATAATCTGGCGCTGGCCTTGGAACAGGCCGACCAGAAGGACAAAGCCAAGAAATATTGGAAAGAAGTCCTGAAATTCTGGAAAAGCGATCATGAAAAAGACCCGGACAACGTCTATTTAAAAGAAAGACTGGTCGAAGCGCATCGCTTTTTGGGCGAACAGGCCGCGCTTTTGGGTTCCGCGGACGGCTCGAAGGCCGCCAAGCAGTCCTTTACCGATGCGCTCAGCATTGATCCGGATGACTTTAAGGCCCAGTATCAATACGCCGTGGCGTTGATAAATGAGAAAAAATTCCTTGATGCGGCGAGTTATCTCAAGGATCTGAGCAGCAAGCACCCGAAGAACACAGAGGTGTTGAATCTGCTGGGATGGGCCTATATTAATAGCAACAATCATGAACGCGGGTTTCAGACCTGGCGACGCAGTCTGGCCATTGATCCCGCCAATCATGAGACGAAACAGAATATCATCAACGCCCGGATGCAGCTGGCCCGCTCGTTGCGCAGTCGCAATCAGTTTACGGTGGCGCTGGTTCACTATAAAGAATTGCAGCGTTTGCTGCCCAACAGTGAGGAAGTGCAGCTGGAAATTGCGGAGACATTCAAAATGCGCGGCGACAAGCGCTCGGCCGAGCGTGAGTACCGGCGCGTGATCAAGATGAACCCGGCCAATAAGGCGGCCATCAAGGGATTGTCCGAAATTCGGATGGGTAACTGACAGACGTTATGCGCGCTTTGATTCACAAACTTTTTCAGGATGAATTCGTCATTGACGAAAAACCGGCGCTCACGTTCACGCGTGAGCGGCCCGTGGAGACGGGGGACGCGGAGGGCTCCGAGGATCTGCTCTCGTCGATCACCCATCTGCTCAAGGAACACGACCGGCTGTCGGACCTGACTGAGGAACTCAAGGCGCTGGACAAGCAAGACGGCGGCGACGATCCGATGAAGGACTTTGCCCAGAAGATCCTGCCCTTTCTCGACAGTTTTGAGCGAATCCTCTATCTGGCCCGCAATCACGGCGTGCCGGACGAGATCGCCAACTGGCTCAAAAGCGTCGAGGTGGTCTATTTCCGGATTACGGACCTGCTGGAGTCTTACGGACTCCAACAAATGAAGACCATCGGCCACACGGTGGACCTGGACTATCATGAGGTGGTCGAAATGGTGGACGCGCCGGATCGCCCGGGCGGCACAGTGATTGCGGAACGCAAAAAGGGTTATATCTATAAGGGGAAGATCCTGCGCGTGGCCAGTGTGGTCGTGGCTCAGGATTAGTTTCGATCGGGGTCCGGTCGGGCGCCAACAGGTCGGAACGTCATGCGAATAACAGCAGCACCATAGATTGAAAGGATTAGTGATAGACGATGGGACGGATACTTGGCATTGACCTCGGCACGACCAACTCCGCGGCCGCCGTCATGGAGAAGCATGGGCCGGTTGTCGTTCCCAATTCTCTGGGCGAACGCATCACGCCTTCCGTGGTGGGTTTCACGAAGAGAGGGGAAGTTCTGGTCGGCAAAAAAGCAAAACGCGGCGCGGTAATGAATACGGGACGAACGGTGTTTTCGATCAAGCGGCACATGGGGACGGACTACCGGGCTCGCGTCGAGGGCAAGGACTATACGCCCCAGGAAATCTCCGCCATGATCCTCCAGAAGATCAAGCATGACTGCGAGGAATACTTCGGCGAAGAGATCAACCAGGCGGTCGTCACGGTTCCGGCCTATTTCACGGACGCGCAACGTCAGGCGACGAAGGACTCCGGCGAAATCGCCGGCCTCCATGTGCGGCGAATCATCGACGAGCCGACGGCGGCGGCGCTGGCCTACGGTCTGGACAAGGGAGAAGATCAGGTCCTGATGGTCTATGACTTCGGCGGCGGCACCTTCGACGTGTCCATCATTGAAGTCGTCTCCGGCGTCTTTCAGGTCCGGGCCATCCACGGCGACGCCCTGCTGGGCGGCGATGATATCGACAAGCGCCTGGTGGATTTCCTTCTGGCCGAATTCAAGAACGCGGAGGGCATCGATCTTTCGGGCGACCCGGTGGCCATGCAGCGTCTGAAAGAAGCGGCCGAAGAGGCGAAGATCGAACTGTCCGAAGTTAAGGAAACCCAGATACTGGTCGAAGCGGTCGCCATGACCGAAAAAGGCCCCTTGACCCTTGATGTGAGCCTGACCCGTTCGAAATTCGAGGAACTGATTGCCGAATTTGCCGAGCGAACGGTCAAGCCCATGGAAGAGGCGCTGGAGGATGCGGGGTTGACCTTCGACCAGGTGGACAAAATCCTGATGGTCGGGGGCACGACGCGCATCCCGTTGATCCAACGGACGGTGAAAAAACTTATCCAACGCGAGCCGCAGCGCGATTTGTCCCCGGAAGAAGTCGTGGCCCTGGGCGCGGCCGTCCAAACCCTGGTTCTCACGGATATGTCCGATGACGGTGATGATCTGGCCAGCCGGTATGGCAAGGAAAAACCGGTCATTATTCACATGACCCCCTTTTCCCTGGGTGTCGGACTTCAGGCGGACCAGTTTGGTCCGATCATCGAACGCAACTCCACCTATCCGACGGAAGCCAAAGATATTTTCACGACCACACGGGATTTCCAGGAAGCGATTTCATTCCCCATCTTTGAGGGTGAAAACAATACGGCCTCGGAAAACACCTTCCTGGGCCTCCTTCGCATCGAAGGCATCACACCGGCGCCGCGGGGCATTCCGCGCATTGAGGTCACTTTCCGTTTGGATTCCGACCGGATTCTGGTCGCCCGGGCCGAAGACCTGGCCACGGGACAGGAAAAGACGGTTCGCATTGAGTCCACGGACAACCGTCTGTCAGATGACGAAAAGAACCGCATGATGGCCGAGGCCCGCGAACGGGCCAACACCATGATCCGATCGAAGGTGGAAAGCGCCGCCGGTGAAGAGGCCGAACAACTGATCGAGCGCATCGAAAGTCTCTTGGCGATGGGCGGCGACGATGAGGAAATGATCCAGATGCGTGAAGCGCTCGAAGAATTCCAGGGGATGTTGGATAGCGGCGAAAACCGTGATCACATTAACCGGAAAATGCTCGAGCTCAGTCGAATGGCTGCGCAGATGGAAGCGGCGGGATGAGGACCATGGACCGTTCCGAGCGGTCTGGCGATCTCTGCATCATTGGGGGCCCCACGGGTGTTGGCAAAACAGCCGTGGGGCTTTTGCTTGCCCGGAGGTTGACGACCGAAATCATCTCTGCCGACTCAATGCAAGTCTATCGACACCTTTCCATCGGCACGGCGAAACCGACGGCCGCGGAAACCGGCGAGATACCCTATCATCTGATCGACTGTCTGGATCCGCTGGACGCCGAAGGGCGCGAACAACGTTTCAGCGCCGCGTGTTTCCTGGCCGGCGCCGAACCGATCATCCGTCGTCTTCGGGAAGCCGGGCGCCTCCCGCTGGTGGTGGGCGGTACCGGGCTTTATCTCGAAGCGTTGTGCCACGGCCTTTTTGAGCACCCGCTCATTCCGCCCGCCATTCGCCAAACGGTGGCGGACGAATTGCGTTCTTTGACGCCACACGAAGCGCATGAGCGAGTGGCTGCGGTCGATCCGACAGCGGCGGCGCGGATTCACCCAAACGATCACGTGCGACTGGCGCGAACCCTGGAGGTCTTTCGGGCGGTGGGCGAGACGGTCACGACCCTGCGGACGCGACAGGCCGAAACGGCCCGGTCCCGCTATCGAGCCCATTATTTTGTACTGAATATGCCGCGGCGCCTTCTCTATGAACGAATTGACTCCCGGGTTGACACCATGATCGCCGAAGGGCTGATCGACGAAACCCGATCCCTTCTGGCCGCCGGACTGGGGAAAGAACTTCACTGTATGCGCGCCCTGGGATATGGGTTTCTCATCGACTCGCTTCAAGGGCGGTTGGGATTGGACGAAGCGGTGGCGGCGGTCAAGCAATCCCATCGGAATTATGCCAAACGCCAGCTGACCTGGTTTCGCCGCGTCAAGGGCGCGCACTGGATTTCCGCTGCCAACGGGACGCCGGCGGCGATTTGCGATGCGATTGAAAAAGCCCTTGCGATGGCATAGGGGGGCGCAGAATACTCCACTTATACGAGTCATAGTGAAAAACAATTACTTCGGCATGACCTATTCGGGACGGAAGCGCCATGAGCAAAGTCAGCGCAAATCTGCAGGACGGTTTTCTTAACTTTGTACGACGTCAGAATCAGACGGTGACCATTGTATTGACCAATGGGGCTCAATTTGAAGGCCGTGTGACGGGGTTCGACAACTTCACGGTTGTCATCACATCGGGCGCGCACCGCCATTTGGTTTATAAACACGCCATCGCTCAGATGATCAGTGATGACGAGCCGGAGAGCCATAGCGACGACGACTCGGACCGTTCCGGCCATCGTCCCCACGCGTCCAAACCTTCCGAGAAGGCTTCCGCCTCAGCCGCCCGGAAAGGTGGCAAAGCCGAAAATTTTAATCCCATCGATATCACGGGGATTGATCTGACCCATTCGGAAAACGGCGCCTAGGGGGGGCGCGGCGTCCCACCGGCGCGTCGCTTCCAGGCTCGTTCCTTTTTATGGTGAAAGGTCAAAAAGTCACCTTCTCGCCGCATTCTCCAATTGCCTCGCCCTGTAAGGGTTGTGATAGTCTCTTTCACGAAACCGCAGATTGGGCACAGGAAGGCTTCCTGCGTCTTGATTTCTCCCACCATTTTGGGCCGGCGTGACTGTCGAGTATGAACTCGAATTCCGATTCTCTACATAGTTTTGAAGAATGGACGGTCGAACTGCGTCAATGCGGTTGGGAGCAGGTGGCCGGATTTGACGATTCGGACTGGCTCGGGCCAGACGGCGAGCGGTTGGATCCATCGGCGCTGGGCGCGTTGGGGGTGCGGCGAGTGGAGTTCTGGACCCCCGAGGATCGGGACGGACCGCGGCTTTTGCTGGTGGCTTTGGCGGATCGGGAGTTGCCTTCCCCGGATCGTCCTTTCGCCCGCTATTTGGATTGCCCACGAAAAATCCGTCAGATTCTGGACGCGTTGTCTTCAACGGGCTTCCTGGATTTTGTGTTGCTGACAGACCAGCGTCGCGAATACTGGTATGATTCGGTGAACGACGCGTGTCTGGGGGGGGAGAGCCGCGGCGCGGGACTGGAACAGGGCGCGTCGCGGATGCGCGAGCGGATCTGGCCCCGGCTGCCTGTCGATCAGGTGAGGGCGGGCGCTCTGGAGACGGCGCAGCGGCGACCGGTCCAAACGCTGGGGGATGAGTTTTCAACCTGGCTGACGCTGTGGATCAATGAAATCGGCAGCGCTGCCGAGTCGCGCATCCCGGACTATGAACCGGATCCCGATGGATTGCACGGACTGTTTCTGACGCTGTGTTTGTGGCTGAAAGGCAATGGCCATCCTCGGATTCGCCCGGCGCTGACGGATGATTTCCGCGCCTTGATTCTGGCGGATGAAGACGATCTGCCTCAGGTGTTTGCGAACGCTCTGGAAACGGCTTTCGCGAGTTTGGCGCATTTCTTTCCCGGACGTTTGACGCGAGCGGGGATGCGGGGGGCGAAAATGGTCACGCAGTTGAGCCGTTCCCATCCCACACTGATTCAGCGTTTGGCCTGGGAATGGCCGGCCTTGAGCGTGCGTAAGGTCTCGACGGCCACCCTGGTCGAAGCGTTGGGGGATCCCCAAATCGAAATGGGCGCCTGGCGTCAATCCCTGATGGCGGAAGGACGGGAACTGGCGCACACATTGACCGTGGAGGGGCGCCATGTGCTCAACCCCCTCGTCGTGGACCTGGACCAGGACGGGTTGGGTTGGTTGTTGCACAGCGCGCGTTGGGCGGTCCATTATTGGAAAAAGAAAATCGAAGAGGAACGCGAATGGCGGGGAGTGGCGCCGATGCGATCGGGCGGCGACAATCGACGCCCGCAGGTTGAAGCGCCGCAGCGGGGCGAAATTTACTGGCAGTTGGATCTGATGACGCCGTGGCCTGTGGGGGTGAGCGAAAACGGACATGTGGCGGATACGCTCCTTTACGCCCTGGGTAATTCGCTTCGAGTCAAAACCGGCCAACCGATCATGCGCTTGACCGGCGAACTCCTGTTGCTGGTGATGGCGTTGGAAGAGACATCCGAGGAGCCCGACGACCTGTCGACGCCTCTGGATCTCAGCGGTATATGGGAGCAGGGCGACACGCGCCTGGAATAGGGCCGATCATGTTGGAATGGGTCAAATTCTTTGTGCTGGCTGTCGGCGCCGTTTATTTCGAGATGGTGTGGGATTCGCTGTTCCGTTTCATCCTGCCGCCGCCGAACATGACCCATCTGGTGGCGTTGACGATGGCCGTGGAACTCGGGGCGCGGCGCGGCGCTTTGGTGGCCGGCGGGGTGGGCGTATTGAGCGCCGCCGCCGCGTTCGGTCCCAATGGCGTGGAGATACTCAGCCTCATGGGCGCCGGTGTCCTGGCTGGATGGCTGGGGCGGTGGGTTGTGGGCGCGGAGGAGCGTGGCATCCGGTTCCTGGTCGTGGCCATCCTGTTGTTTGTCGTCACAACCTTGCAGTCTCTGGGGGCTTGGGGGTTGATCGTTTCCACGGAAGTGGGACTGCCCGGACAGGGACTGCCGACCGGCTCCCATCCATTTCCCGGTATGGATTGGATTGGAGCATTGCTGGCCTTGTTCTTTTGGCCCATGGCCACGGCGTTGACGCGTCGAATCCGGATTGATCCGCTGGACATCAAGCCGGATCCTCTGAGCGCCTCTTCGTGAGAAAGCCCGATGTTTCATGGGCCCATCGCATCGACAAGGCCCGCTCCCGTGTGCTCGCTTTGCCATGGAATCTTCAGGTTTGGCGCGAGTCCTTCAGGCTCAGGACAAACGGGTTGCCACTAAAGGGAAAATGCTGGCGCTCCTTCTATTCACCGGCCTTCGTGGCGGGTCAAACAGTCAGTTCGGACGTCCGAGGCGTCTTTTTCAGCGTGTCGAATTATTCCATATTGCGAGGTTTTGAACATGGCAGGATTTACCGATTCCATTATTGCGCGTTTGGGCGAGCCCAAGACATTGGTCTTTCCGGAAGCGACGGATCCGCGGATGCTTGAGGCGGCCGCACGGATTACGCAGGCCGGTTGGTCTAAAATTGTGTTGCTCGGCGACGAAGGGGCCATTGATCAGGCCGCGAAAGAAGGCGGATTTGACGTGGCCGCTATCGAAAAGGTCAACCCAGGCGCCTCGTCGGACCTGGAAGCCTACTGCCAGGAATATTGGACACTTCGCGGCAAGGGCAAACCTTACAATGACGACATGGCCCGGAAGTTCATGCTGGATCCCTTGTTTTTTGGCGCCATGATGGCGCGCAAAGGGACTGTGGACGGTGTGGTGGCCGGCGCCGTGAATACAACGGCCAATGTCCTGCGCGCCGCCATTTTCATCATCAAATGCCCCGAAGGCGTCAATACGATTTCCAGCGCTTTCGTGATGGAACATCCCAACAAGGCCTTCGGCCACGAAGGGCTCTTTGTCTTTGGCGATTGCGCTGTCGTGCCTGACCCGACGGAAGAGCAATTAGCCGACATCGCCATCGCTTCGGCCGGCACGGCGCAGCGTCTGATTGGCTGTGAGCCCAAGGTGGCTTTTCTTTCCTTTTCCACGAAGGGTAGCGCCGGTCATGCCATGGTCGATAAGGTCCGGAAGGCCTTTGCGATCACCCAGGAACGGGCGCCGGACTTGCTCGCCGATGCCGAAATGCAGTTCGATGCCGCCTGTGTCCCCTCCGTCGGCGCCAAGAAGGCTCCAAACAGCCCTGTCGCCGGCCAGGCGAATGTCTTTATCTTCCCGGATCTGAATGCCGGTAATATTGGGTACAAGATCGCGCAACGCCTGGGCGGCGCCAACGCCTATGGGCCGATTCTTCAGGGATTGGCCAAACCCATTAATGATCTGTCGCGGGGATGTACTGCCGATGATATTATCGCTACGGCGGCCGTGACAGCCATGCAGGCGGGATGATCGGATCGCTCGGGACGGTTGAACCTAAATGCGGCTTTTGAGCGTTGATGGAGAGGCCTAACGCTTGTGTTCTCAGGCGTTGAGATAAAAACGTAGGCTCACCCGTCAGGTGAGTTGA
>JADFCT010000421.1 GCA_017161665.1 Candidatus Sumerlaeota bacterium | reverse complement strand
CAGCGGAATCGTAAAGGTCGTCAGATCCGTATAGGTGATTTCATCAATCACGTACGGGCCATTATTGACGTACACAATCCAGCGTGACGCTTCGTGGACGTCACTGGACGATGGATTGATACTGAAGGGCGTCGCGCTCAAGGTCACGGGCATCGGAATATGCGCGCGATCGGCGGGCGTCACGTTGACCGGTTGATCCGGCTGATAGAGCAGCGGATTGGCCAGGAGGAGCGAATCGATCACCTGACCGGGTGTCGTAATGTCATCCCAAATCTGGACATCGTCGATCACACCGTCAAAGCCCAAGCCCACGACTATCGGCGCATCGGCGGAGGAGTCATTCTGGATGAATGTGTGATCCACAGCCGCCGGGGCGGTGGTCAAAGTCTCATCGGCCAACAGGCCATTCACCCAAAGTTGGAGTTTTCCATTCGGTCCGTCAAAGGCGGCCAGCACGTGGGTCCATTCATCAGCAGGGGCCGCGTCGGCGGCCGTCATGCCCATGGCATAAGCGCCCATGCCCGTATTGACCACGAAACTCAGGACGCCGTCAACATCCACAGCCAACATGTATGAGAGATCTAAATCGCCCATATCATCCGCGCCACCCCATTTTTCCAGGATGGCCGTGCTCGTGGTGGCCAGCTCGGACGAAGGCATAATCCAAGCGGCGACGGCGACGCTATTGGTTTCCAAATCCACATAATGCGGAATGGTCACGTCGCTTGAAGACGGATTGAGAAGAGGATCCGGCTCCACATCGCTGGACGACGCGTTAAATAAAAGCGCATTGTCCACGACGCCATCTACCCCCAAGGCGGGACTCACATTGGACCCCACGCCATCCTCACCCACCGTTGCGACAGTTGAACCGCCATCAAAAGTCCAATAGCCTCCCAGATCCGCTGCGTATGACGATGTCGCCATACTCAGCAGCCCCAGCAGGACAAGGACCAATGTGAGCGATTTCGAAATCGACACATCTCTAGCCAGTGACCTCATAAAAACTCCTCCCCAAAGGAATTAAAATTAACCAATTTCTGAGCGCTAAACTAATGTTCAAGCGTCAAGATTCCCATCTTACTTCCTTAACTAGTACCCCCCGGCGGGGCGTGTCAAGGAAAATATGAGCAATGTTTCTGCCTTGGCAAACGTTTCAGGCGACCCGTTTTATCCGAAAATCCTGAAAATATTCTATAACATAAAGGCGCTTCCCCCGCATGGAATAAAGAAAAATACACAGGCCGTCCGCATGAATTCAAGTTAAAATGTGATGAATTTCCCCTTGGCCGCCACCATGCGCCCGCAAACGAACTCCAAATCCAACTCCGGCTGGTATTCAACGGCGCTGTTTTGTAGGTAAAGGGATTCGTCATGGACACGGTGATGCCTGCTTCACGGGTGTGGGTCTGCGCATCTTCAACGGACTCGGTGAGACAGCCCGCGCTGTTTTCCTGACAGTCTTGGTCGGAGGGGGCGAAGCCACTGAAATGAAACGTGCCCCCATCCTCACAAGGCGCTACACTTTAGGCTTCTATCATTATATCGGCATCCCATAAAAACAACTTGAGCCAGAAAAACATTTTTTTTTGAATTTAGATGCCAGTGGCTGCAACACGGGCGTCTCGTCCATGGGAATCGCCCGACGGTTTCGTCCCATTGCCGGACCCGTTTTTTCGGTTCGTCAGGACGGGAAGCGATCATGGCGTTTTTTTTCAACGCCCATGAATCCGGTCGCCGATCACCCACAGCGCGCCTCGATTCAGCTGGTCAGTCAAAGCGGATGTCTCGGATTTCAAGTTCAGGCGCGCGGCGACCGCGGAAGTCATTGACGCTCGGATGGCCGGCCACGGAGATGGAGCCGCTGTGGCGCAAGAGCCGGCTGTCCAGATCGCCCATGCGCCAGCCGATGGCGGAGATATAGGTTCCCCCCTGGACCAGGCGGAGGCGGAGATGGTTGTTGCCCACAATCCGGGGCTGCTCGGCCAGCGAGACGTCGGAAAACGAAAGAATCGGGCGGGGGTTCCCTTCGCCAAAGGGTTCGAAGGACTGGATGGTTTCGGCCAATTCGAGGGTATAGTCGGTCAGGGCCATGTCGGCGTCGATGAGGATTTCGGGTCGTAGGAGTTCCTCGGTCAGGACCCGCTCGGCATAGGCGTTCATGGCCTCTCGGAAGGCGTCGATATCGGCGGCGGGCAACCGGAATCCGGCGGCCATGGCGTGACCACCAAACTCGCCATCCGCCTCAAAGTAACTGGCCAGCGCCTCATGAAGGTTGAACCCGGTGATGGATCGCGCGGAGCCTTTGGCTCGCTGGCCGTCTCCGTCAATGGACACGACAAAGGCGGGGCGGTAAAAGGATTCGGACAGACGCGAGGCGATGAGCCCCACGAGGCCCACATGCCAGCCGGGGCGGGCTACGACAATCGCGCCGGCCAGTTGATCCGGATCCTGTTCGCGATAGGCGTCCATGGCCTCATCCAGAATATGTTTTTCGATTTCACGCCGCTCCGTATTGAGCCGGTCCATTTTTTCCGCCAGGACCAAGGCCGTTTCGGGATCTTTGGCCATCATGAGCGCCACGCCCGTCTCGGCGCTGCGGGTCCGGCCCACGGCGTTCAGACGCGGGGCCAGGGCGAAACCGAAATCGCGCGCCGTGATCGGGCTGCTGACGCCGGCCACCTGCATCAGGGCGCGCAAACCAATGCGCGGACATTCCGACATCATCTTCATCCCCGCGCGGACCAGAATGCGGTTCTCCCCGATCAGCGGCGCCAGATCCGCCACCGTGGCCAGGGCCACGAGGTCGATCTGGCTCATCAGAAACTCCCGGCCCTTTTCGGGATCCATATCCAAATGACGCAACAGGGCATGGACCAGCTTCCAGGCCACACCAGCGCCGCAATATTCCGTCGGATACGGACGATCCAACCGCTTGGGATCGACAATGGCGCAGGCCTCGGGCAGCGTTTCGCCCTGCTCGTGGTGATCGGTCACAACCACGTCGATCCCCAGCGAGGCGGCGTAGGCGATTTCCTGAACGGCGGTGACGCCGTTATCCACCGTGATGATCAACTGGACGCCCTGTCCGGCCAGTTGATCAATGGCCGACACATTCAGTCCATA
>JADFCT010000420.1 GCA_017161665.1 Candidatus Sumerlaeota bacterium | reverse complement strand
CGGGCCCATTTGAATCCATCGGCCAGTCGCCGGCCTTTCTGGATTTTCAGGACAAACTGCGGCGGGTGGCCCCGGTGGACCGCCCGGTCCTGCTCATCGGTGAGCGGGGAGCGGGCAAGGAACTGGCCGCCAAACGCCTGCATTATTTGTCGAAGCGGTGGGAGCGTCCTTTCGTCACCTTACACTGCGCCGCTCTGTCGCCCACCTTGATTGAGTCGGAACTGTTCGGCCATGAGCAGGGGGCCTTCACCGGCGCCGGGCGTCGGCGAATCGGCCGGTTTGAGGCCGCCGACACGGGGACCCTGTTTCTGGATGAGCTGTCCCTTATCCCGCTGCAAACACAGGAAAAGATCCTGCGCGTGGTGGAGTATGGCAGTTTTGAGCGGGTGGGTGGTGGCGAATCCATCCAGGTGAATGTCCGCATCATTGGGGCCACGAATGTGGACCTGTCCCGGGCGGCGGGGCGCGGACGGTTCAAGCGCGATCTGTTGGACCGATTGTCCTTCGAGGTGTTGTTTCTGCCACCGCTGCGTGAACGGGTGGAGGATATCATGTTGTTGAGCCGTCTGTTTGCCGGACGCATCGCCTTTGAATTGAATCGGGAGGAAATCCCGGTCTTCACGAAACAGGCGATCCAGGCCCTGGAGTCGTATGCCTGGCCCGGCAACATCCGTGAGTTGAAGAACGTGGTCGAACGGGCCATCTACCGCTCCGAATCGTCCGAAATCAGCGAAGTGGAGTTTGATCCCTTCCGTTCTCCCTACAAATCCCTGCCCCTGACCGACAAGGAAAGCGTTGATGGGGCTGATGACGCGGAATCGGCGGCAGGGGAGGGCGCCGCCAGCCCCTCACCGGAATCCGTTTCTCCCGCCATGGGGCCGGCCATTGGCGAGTTTGGTGAAATCTCGTTGTGCGAAGCCGTTCGCAATCTCGAAATTCAATTTATCTGGCGCGCCCTGATGACCTCGAAGTTCAATAAAAAAGCGGCGGCGCAGGAATTGGGGCTGACCTATGACCAGTTCCGGGGCATCTACCGGAAACACAGCGAGGCGTTGACCGCGCTGGAAGACACCCTCCAGACCGGAGAGTTGGTCAGGATCCGATCACAGGACACCCCCAATGAGGCGACTGACCGCGAGCCGTAACCGATCGGGGCCGGCGTCTCGCCGGCGAAGGGGGTCAAACGGGACGATTCCATTTCAGACCGATGGAAGACGGGATTGACTCGGTTTGGGGGGATGGTTTATAGGTATCTTCTATCATGCGCGCAGTTGGGCGCCAGAGATTGCCAGATCTCGGAATGGATGACAATGAGTTCTGATTTTTATTCTTTGCTGGGTGTATCGCACACAGCGCCGGAAAGGGAAATCAAGCGCGCCTATCACAATAAAGCGCGAACCATGCATCCGGATAAGGCCTCGGATCCCGAGGCGGCGAAGCAGCTCCAGGAGGAGTTTGCCGCCATCACAAAAGCGTACAACACTCTGAAAGATCCGGATAAACGGGCCGAGTATGACGCCAAGTTGGAGAAGGACAGTCCCAGTAAGGCCAAGAGTGAAAGCAAGCCCTCCGTGAGCAGTGGCAGCGGCGGGGACAAAATCATGACGGCCGGCGGCGACAAGCGGGTGGAAGCGGGCCGACTGGCCATTGCCGAGAAGTCGTACAACCGCGGTGTGCACATGCTGAAAATGGGCGACACCAACCGGGCGCTGGAATTTTTTGAGACAGCCGTCAAAAACAATCCCGATGAGCCTAAATATCTGGCCAAAACCGCCGATACGTTAATGAAGGGGCGGCGCGGTTTCTCAAAAGCTGTCGAATTGGCCATCCGCGCGTGCGACCTGGACCCCTACAATACCGAATTTAAAATCATTCTGGCGCATATCTATGAAGAGGCCGGCAGCAAAAGTCTCGCAATCAAGACCTATGAAAATGTTCTCAAGTGGGATCAGGACAACACGATGGCCCAAATGAAACTGCATGAACTCAAAGGCAAGAAAAAATCTTCGTTCTTTGGGAATCTGTTCCGGAAAAAATCATGACCCGCGTTGCGTGATGGCCAACCGAACGGGCGGACGCCGCCTGGAAGTTTAAGGGATGGGATGAATCGATATGGGAAGAGCAATCGGTATCGATCTGGGGACGACCAATTCCGTCGTCGCGTTTATTGAAGGCGGACGGGCGGAGGTGATCCCCAATGCCGAAGGCGGCAAAACCACCCCCTCCATGGTGTTGTATGCCCCCGACGGCGGTCAGGTGATTGTCGGCGAGCTGGCGAAACGACAGGCCATGACCCATACGGATCGAACGATTCGCTCCATCAAGCGGTTCATGGGGATGCGGTTTGAAGAACTGAATCCGGACGATCTGAAGTGCTCCTATAAACTGGTTCAGGGCAGCGAAGGCGAGGTGCTCGTCGAGATTGAGGGCAGGCAATTGACGCCGGAGCAAATCTCCGCTGAAGTCCTGAAAAAGATGGTCACCACTGCCGAAGATTTTCTGGGCGAAGCCATCGACACGGCCGTCATCACCGTCCCCGCCTATTTCAATGACAGTCAGCGTACCGCGACCAAACGGGCCGGGGAACTGGCGGGGCTGGAAGTCATCCGCATCGTGAATGAGCCGACGGCCGCCGCCCTGGCCTATGGTCTCAAACGCGAAGCCATGGAGCGGGTGGCCATCTTCGACTTCGGCGGCGGGACCTTCGATATTTCCATCCTGGATATTGATGAAGATGTCTTTGAAGTCAAATCCACCAACGGCGACACACGCCTGGGCGGCGACGCCATTGACCTGATTCTGACCGAATGCCTGTGTCGCGCCATCCAGGAAGAGACAGGCGTTGATCCGCAGGATTTCCCCGAGTCGTATCAACGGGTGTATGAAGCGGCCGAGCGGTGCAAGTGTGAACTGTCCACGATGACCGAAGCGGTCATTTCCCTTCCTTTTATCGTTTCGGACGCTTCCGGCCCCAAACATTTCAATGAAACCATTAGCCGCGAGCAACTGGAAGACCTGATTGAGCCCGTGCTGGCGCGGCTGGAATCGCCTTGTCGTCAGGCCCTGGAGGACGCCCGGCTGAAGCCCAAGGATATCACCCATGTCCTGTTAGTGGGCGGTTCCACCCGCATCCCCGCAGT
>JADFCT010000419.1 GCA_017161665.1 Candidatus Sumerlaeota bacterium | reverse complement strand
GGGCGACCTTGGCCCGTGTCTGCGCTTCCAGAAAATTGGGCACGGCGATCAGGGCCAGGATGGCGATGATGGCAATGACAATCAGCAATTCAATCAAGGTGAATCCATGAAACTTCAAATGTCGCAAGGGATTGTGGCGCATTTTCTTCTCCAGTTTGTGTATCGATGCGAATATCGAATGGTATGTGGGGGCGCGTGATCAAAAAAGAATCCCCAATAACCGCGCACTTGCAATTCTCACGCGGCCCACCGGAGACGCAAGCGGTTTATTTGTTTGAGTCAATCCGCCATCGTCTCGCCGCGCCCATGAAAAGCGCATGGACGGTGGTCACGATTTCAGATAGCATCCCGACAGTGATTCACAAAGGGAAACCGGACAGGGTTTTGATAAGGATGGGCCGGACGCATGACGGAAGACAAGAAACGCAAATACATTGGCGTGATGTTTGAATGCTGCAAAGTCTATCAGCGTATCTATGTCCATCGGGACGGGACAAAGTATGAAGGGCGCTGCCCGAAGTGCTTTCGGATTCTGACGGTTTCCATCGGTTCTGAAGGAACAGACGCCCGAATGTTTCGAGCCAAGTAGGCCTTGAATTTTCGAAAAACGCGTCAACGCCCGGATCTCTTCACACTCGGAAGAAACGCCGGGCGTTGACGGACTACAGGGAGAATGCAATCCTATCGAATCATGTTGATGGTTTCCTGGAGCAAGGTGTCCCCGACCGTGACCGTCCGGGAGTTGGCCTGGTAGCCGCGCTGATTCTGGATCATGGCGACAAATTCATTGGCGATGTCCACATTCGATAATTCCAGAGTGGCGTTATAGATCAATCCAGCCGCCCCGGTGTTCGCGCCCTGAATGATGGGCTGGCCGGACATGGTGGTCTCGGTGAACAGATTGTTTCCGATGGCATTCAGCCCATGATTGTTGGAGAAGGTGGCCAGTAAGACCTGCGCGATGGGTCGCGTATTGCCGTTGGTAAACAATCCGGTGATAACCCCTTCCGGATCGACATCGAAGCTGACCAGGTTGCCGGCCGAATAGCCGTCCTGATCATTGTAGGTGACGGAGTTGGCGCTGGCAAATTGGGTGGTTCCGCTCAAGCCGGTGCCGCCGTCGGCGATGGATTGGCCAAAGTCAAAACTGACCGTTTGTCCCGGTGTGGCCCCATTGGCGAAGCTGAAGTCATTGGTGGTGACCGTATCGCTGGCCAGCGCGCCTGTGCCGTCGAAGGTCAGCGTGCCGCCAGCCCCTTCATACCAGAGTTCCGTGCTGGCCGGATCGATGTCACTCATGGGAACCATGGCGTGCCATTCCCAGTTCAGATCCGTATCTTTCCGGAAGAAAACCGTCATTTCATGATTCTCGCCCAAAGAGTCATAAATGGTCAGCGTCGTGGAATAGTTGGAATTCGCCGCCGGATCTGCTGGATCGAAGGCGCCCAGGATCTGCTCGTCCGAGTTCAAATTCAAGTTCAGAGAGGCCTGCGTCGTAGAGCGGGGTTGGGAGATGAGTTCCGACAAATTGATGGCGCCCGTGGCGGGCGTGAAGTTGCCCGCGTCGTCATACAAATACCCTTGAACGGCATATCCCAGCGAATTGACAAGGTTCCCCGTGTTATCCAACCGGAATTGACCGTCACGGGTGTACATGGTTTCGGCCCCGTCTCGCACGAGGAAGAAGCCGTTCCCCTCAATCCCCATATCCATCGTGTTGCCCGTTGTGGTCAGGGCGCCTTGCGAGAAATTCTTCGAAATACTTTGGACACGTGTGCCGAGGCCAACCTGATTGTTGGCGCCTGTAATATTTTGATAGATCAAATCGGCAAACTGGGCCCGGCTGGCCTTAAAGCCGTTGGTGTTGGAATTCGCCAGATTGTTGCCAATGACCTGGATGGCGGTGGCGAAGGACCGCATCCCGGTCGCTCCGGTATAAAGCGCGCTAACGATACCCATGATAAGTGCTTCCTTTCTCCCTGTAAACGTCCCGCGTGATCCGTTCCCTGGTGACCGACGTTCACCGCCGGCCCGTCTCAGTCCGTTGAGCGCGTATGTCTAGTAAACTTCTAAAATATCCGAAATGGTGATATAGCCACCCCCCACCTTCAGGTAGGTGACACCGTTATCAAACACCAGCCCCTGCACCGGTCCCGACGTGTACGTGTTGGCGTGTACGGCATTTCCCTGGCGATCGGCAGCCGAGACGACAAATGTATAATCACCGTCTTCCGCCGGATTGCCCACCGTGTTCAAGCCGTCCCACTGAACCTGCTGGGGCCCGACACCCCGTGAACCGAGTTCAAGGGTTTGGACACGTGTGCCGTTTTTATTAAAGATTTCCACCGTGACTTGTTGCGCGCTGTCAGCCAGATCAAAATTGATCGTTGACGACTTGCCACCGTTGAGATGAATGCTTTGCCCCAGGGCTTTGACGTCATGATTGAGAAACGCGGCCGCCTGGGTACTGTTCATCGATGACTGGAGCGACGTGAGCAAATCCATGGACTTGTTCATGTTGATCATTTGCTCCAGCGTCGAGAACTGAGCCAATTGCGCCGCAAAATCCTGAGGATCGGCCGGACTCATCGGATCCTGATTCTGTAACTGCGCGACCAGGAGTTGCATGAATTCCGTTTTACCCATGTCGCTGCTGGGTTCACGCGTTTGGCTGAACGCGCTCATGGCGTCAAAGTTGGAAATGCTGGAAAGCGGTGTCATGTCCATGCGTCTGTTCCTTCAAGCCGAGGCGGTCCCTGCCCCTGGCGAATATGCTTTCTTCTAAACCGTTATGTTGAGGCGTCCCGACCCACTCCAGCGA
This sequence comes from Candidatus Sumerlaeota bacterium, assembly GCA_017161665.1. Lineage (GTDB taxonomy): Bacteria > Sumerlaeota > Sumerlaeia > JADFCT01 > JADFCT01 > JADFCT01. The sequence goes on along the minus strand of JADFCT010000419.1, from coordinate 326 downwards.
CCTGGCGCCCGGATGGGGGGCGAGTTCCGTCCCGCGGCCCCATCGTCCCCAAAGGGCGCTCCCCGGTTGGCCGACCGATTCCACGTCCGTCCCTTGTTGGGATCATCGCCAGGGGGGGATTGCTCAAACCCACTTCCTCTGCGGGAATCCGAAAAATCCATTTGCGGTTCGGGCAGTCCCTGCCGAGCAAACTCTTCCCTGAGTTGATGCAAATTGTTCATCAAAGCCTCTTTGCCGTGAACGGAGTGAGCATGAATCACGGCCCGCGCCACATTGTTGCTGTCCAAAGTCAATTCGATGGAAATTTTTCCCAACTCCGGTGGACG
>JADFCT010000418.1 GCA_017161665.1 Candidatus Sumerlaeota bacterium | reverse complement strand
CGCCGCCGTCCATTCGGTCGGCCCTCGAACTCAGCCTCCGCCGGTTGGGCCTCTTTACCAAAGACCATTCCATAGAGAAAATCTTCATTGATTTGTTCAGTGAACAGGTGGCGGGGCTGTATGATGAACAGACCCGAAAACTTTATGTCGTCACCACCTTTGATCTGAAAACCGTCTTGGCCAAAGTGATTCTGGCCCACGAAGTGTGTCATGCCCTTCAGGATCAAAACTATGACCTCCAAAAATGGCCGATCAAGGAAATACACAACGATGATCTGGCCTATGCGGCCGCCTCTGTCCTGGAGGGCGACGCCACGATCCTGATGAATGAATATCTGTTGCGACACCTCGATCCGCGTCAGGCCCTGCGCGAATTGCCGTCCATGCTGTTGATGTCCATGGCGGGGCAGCCACAGATGCAGAGCGCGCCGTATTTCCTCCAGCAGCAAATGATCTTTCCATACATGACTGGTCAGAAGTTCATGATGGAGGCCATCCGTCGTGGAATGCGGGATCAGGTTCTTGCCGATCGTCCTCTGTCCACCGAACAGATCATGCACCCGGAGAAATATTTTGCCGCCGAGCGGGATCAGCCCATTCGCCTCCAATTGGACGCCGCCGACGCCAAGGCGCCCGAAGGATGGAAACGGCGGTATCATAATGTGGCCGGCGAACTGGGAACACGCCTGTTTCTGGAAACCCATTTCCACATCAAGGCCCCCGATGTGGCCGCCGGATGGGGAGGGGATATCTATGCGGTTTATGGTCCGGAAGAGGGCGATGTGGACGAAAGTCAATACGCTTTTGTGTGGGCGACGCGATGGGATACGCCGGCCGATGCCGTGGAGTTTCGGGACGCCATGCGCAAAGTCCTGACCGAGCGATTGTATAAGGACGCTGAGGTGGATGAAGGGGATGCCAGCGCGCAGTGGCGGCTGGAACAAGCGACAGCCTGTTTGAAGTGGAAAGATCGGACTGTGATTTATGTGGACGCTTCGGACGGTGAACTGGCGCGGCGTATGAGCCAGGCGCTGATGGAAAGTGACCGGGTGGCCGCCTCGCCGTCCAGGCCGTGAGTTGTCGATTCAGAGCACAATCAGATTATCGAAAAGGATACCGTGAGAATGGGAGCGGATCAGGTTCTAGTCGCCGTTGACCTTGGCGCAGGGGAAGGAGCCAAGATCGGATTATTTACCGAGAACTTGGACCTGTTGCGGGAGACCGTGTTGACTCGCAAAGAATATGGGAAGACGGCGGCCGATCTGGCCCAGGGGGTGTGCGCCCAAATTGAAAAAGTCCTCAAAGAGGAGGATCAATCCTTAGGGGATGTCAAGGCGATGGGGATTGCCTCGGCGGGATTGTTGAAATCGGACGGCAGTTATCTGTTGTCCTCGAATCTTCCTTTTTTGAATGGTCACAATTTGCGCGCGCTGATTGAAGAGCAGATCGGGGCGCCGGTGGGGATTGAAAACGACGCGAACGCCGGGGCCTTGGCCGAATGGAGCGTGTTGCGTCTGGAAATCTTGTACTGGGTCTTTGGTGGCGGATGGGGTGGGGCCTGGGTGTCTCAGGATGGGCATATTCGCTTTCCCGCAGTGGATTGGGATGGTGATGACTATTCGCTGCACTATACGAATGAACCGGGCTATTCCATTCCCTTGGAAAAGATGACACTTAAGAATCTATTCAGTCAATTCAGTGTCTCATACGGACTTTTCGAACAGATTCTGTTGGAAGAGTTTGAGGTGGAAGACGGCGTGATTCGTGGTCCCGGTGGCAGTCCGGATACGATTCGCTCGGAGGTGATTCTGTCCGGTCCCGGTCGGTGTCGAATTTTCCGCGCTATGGTCGCCGACGATGATTTTTACGAGCGGTTTCTGGATATTCACGAGACGCGGGAGATGAATGATCCGGCCGTCGCCGGCAAACACATTTCCAAATTGAGCGGGATGCGCGTCGAGGCGGCCATCAATACGGATCGGCTGTTTGGACACATTCTCGCCCATGCGACGCGTGTCATGCTGCGTCAGGCGGCCAAGGATGGCATCCGGGAGGGAATCCCCATCTGCCTGGGCGGGAAGCCCAGTTACGCGTTGCCCTTTTTCGGTCCCTCGGCGCAACGAGCCTTGGGGAAAATGGGCATTAACAGTTACCTGCGTCCGTCTGTTATTGATGAGCGGGGCAGCAATGCGAATCTGGTCGGCGCCGCCGTTCTGGCCGATAAGGTGGCGCGACTGGGATTCACGCATGTATAGAAACGGCCGGGGTACACGACGGCGGCCTCACTTTATCTTGAAAGACCGACTATGAGCACACAAGGCAAAGAAGGCGGACACGGGCCGGAGGAAACGGTTGATTTGCTGGTGATCGGCTCCGGCATTGCCGGTTGCATTGCCGCATTGGCGGCGGCGGAACTGGGTACACGGGTTACGATTGTCAGTCGCAGCGTCAATGAAAATGAGTCGAGTACGGATCGCGCCCAGGGGGGGATCATTTATGAAGGCAAAGACGATTCTCCCGAGTTACTCGCCGGTGACATCATGGAGGCGGGATGCCATATCGGCTTCAAGCCATCCATTGACTACCTTTCCCGTCGGGGGCCCGAATTGGTCCGCTCGCTTTTGATTGAACAATTTGCCGTTCCTTTTGACCGAAATCGCCAGGATGTGGACCTGACGGAGGAAGGGGCGCACAGTGTGCCCCGAATTGTTCATGCCGCCGACCGCACCGGTCTGGCGATTGGGAGGGCCTTGCTAAAGGCCGTCCGGGCCCATCGGCGCATTAAACTCATCGAAGATCACACGGCCATTGATGTGCTGACTTTTTCGCATCATTCCCTGGAACCCCGAGATCGCTATGCGCCCCCCACTTGTTTCGGGGCGTATGTGCTCAATCAAAAGACCAGCAAAGTGGTCGCCATTCGAGCTCGAGAAACGGTATTGGCTACCGGTGGGTTGGGACAGATTTATCAGCATACCACGAACCCCCCCGGCGCCCGGGGAGACGGAACGGCCATGGCCTATCGCGCCGGCGCGCGAATGTTGAATCTCGAGTATATCCAATTCCATCCCACGGCCCTGTATCATCGCGACG
>JADFCT010000417.1 GCA_017161665.1 Candidatus Sumerlaeota bacterium | reverse complement strand
GGGCCATGGGAGCGACGACGGGCGCGTGCAGCGCCATCCAGTCCAGCCCGATCTTCCCGGACCGTGTTTTCAGAACGGCCCCGATGAGAAGGATCAGGCAAATTCCCACGGGCACGTAAACATGGGGCCAGGCCCGGATCCAGTTCGACACATTCAAAATCGTCTGTGTAGCGCCGGGCAGATCGGCGTTCAATTTGCTGTAGATCGTTTGGAAGGTAGGGACGGCGTAGTAAACAATCAGCCAAACGACAGCCACACAGGCGGTCAGCGCCACGGCGGGATAGGTCATGGCCGCCCGGATTTTGCGGCGCATCTCCACCTTTTTCTCCAGCAGTTCCGCCAGCCTCCGGATGGATTGTTCCAGAATCCCTCCCAACTCGCCGATCTCGATCACGGAAATGAACATGTGGGAAAACATGCGGGGGTGCTCCCGGAGGGCCGAGGCCAGTGAGCCGCCCTCTTCCACACGTAGCGCCAGCCGGGCGATGGTTCGGCGTAGTCGGGGGTGAGACGTTCGCTCCGCCAAAATCCGTAACGATCGCAACAGTGGGATGCCCACGCCGATGAGGGCGCACAGCTGGCGACAAAAGGCCGCCATGTCTTTGGTCCGGGGACCGAAGAACGCGACCCGCTCGGGGCTGGCCGCCTCTTCGATTCGGTCCGCCCGTTCATCGTTCAGCGGCCCTTCCTTCGGCATTCGGGGGGCGAAGAGATTCGATTCTCCCTCGCCCGTCGATTCGGCGCCTTTGGGGGGCGAATCGTTTTGCGCCACCGCCCGGGCCCGATTCAGTATCTGGTCCTGTAACTTGTTCGCTCGTTGTTTTTTGTTCATTTTTATGAAGCCCCTCGTGTCGTCATGTCAGCATGATTGTCCGCAAGATCTCGTCCGGCGTGGTCTGGCCAGCGAAGACTTTTTGCAGCGCCGAATCCATCAGGGTCGTCAACCCCACCTTCTTCGCCGCCGCGAGCAGTTCGGACTCCCGCGCTTCCGTGGCGATGAGTTCGCGCAATATTTCGTCCACCACCAACATTTCAAAAACACCCGTCCGTCCCACATACCCGGAATCCAGACAGGCCTCGCACCCCATCGCCCGCCAGAATCGCGGCGCCATGTTGGGGTCCGCTGCCGGGCGAATGCCCAAATCCCGCAGCAGCGATTCCTGCGCCGGCTCCTCGCGCCGACATTCCACACACAGGGTCCGGGTCAGTCGCTGCGCCACGATGCCGATCATAGCGCCGGCGATCACATAGGGTTTGACGCCCATATTCTTCAAGGCGGTGATGGCCCCAGCCGCATTGTTCGTGTGCAGGGTTGATAAGACGAGGTGTCCGGACAAAGCCGCCCGCATGGCGATGCGCGCCGTCTCCTGGTCGCGGATTTCTCCCACCATAATTGTGTCCGGATCCTGTCGCAAGGCCGACCGCAGCCCTTCGGCGAAGGTCAGGTCAATCACCCGATCCACCTGGACCTGGCAAATGCCTTCCAACTGGTATTCCACCGGATCCTCAATGGTGATGATGTTGCGCTCCATGTCGTTCAGGAAGTTCAGACAGGAATACAACGTCGAACTCTTTCCGCTGCCCGTCGGTCCGGTTACCAGGATCACGCCATAGGGTTTGATAATCCATGACTGCAAGGAGCGTTCCTGAAATTCCGTCATGCCCAGTTCCGACATGGCCTTGAGGACAGTGCGCTGATCCAATACCCGAATCACGGCTTTTTCGCCCAGGTGGGAGGGAATGATGGAAACCCGGAAATCAAAGATGCCATCGCCCACATGCAACCGGAAACTTCCGTCCTGTGGGCGACGCCGCTCGGTTACGTTCATATTGGCGAGCACCTTGATACGCGCAATCATCGCCTCGCGAATCTCCAGGGGCAGCGCAATCGCTTGACGCAGCATTCCGTCGATTCGATACCGCACCCGGACAATGGTGGACAGCGGTTCCACATGAATATCGGTGGAGCGCGTCAGAATCGCCTGCTCGATAATTGAGGCGACCAGTTGAACCGCCGACAGACGATCCACGCGGCCTGAAGAGGTCGATGTGGATGTGGTGGTCGGCGCGTCCAATATCTCATACGTCGTCTCCGGGGTCGCTTCGGCGATGGAGGCTCCTGTCGGGTTGTTTTCGGTCTCATCTTCGAACAGCATACTCGCGAATTCGGCCTGCGCCTTCCCGTTTTCTTTTTTTTCGCCCGTGTCCGATTTGTTTTGTTCCCGGCTGGCCGGTCCGGGACGATACCGGGGATGGGCTGGGCCGGGAATGCGTCGTGTATCCACATGAATATCGATGGTTTCCTCTGCCGCGCCGATGCTGGGATAGACGCGGTTGATCAGCTCAATCAGTTCTCCATGTGAGGCGTACAGGGGAAGGATCACTCGGTCGGAGAGGATCGCCAACACATCGCACAGCGACATATATAGGGGATCGGCCACGACGACGGAAAGGTTGGTGCTTGTCTGATCGACCGGCATGAAGATGTGGCGTTTGATAAAGGACATGGGGAACAGATTGAGCGTGCCGCGTTTGATCCGCGTTCCTTCCAGGTCGGCGTCCAACAGATCCAGTCCCTCGCGCAGATAATCCAGCAGTTCTGATCCGGACACCAGGCCCCGTTTGGCCAGGACGGCATACAGGGGAATCCGTTCGGCCCGGGCTTCATCGTGGGCCGACACAAATTCGAGAATCGAGCAGATCCCGTTGTGCGCCAGGATTTCCGAGGCCAGCCGTCGTCGGTTCAGTCGCGCATATTTATGCGTTCCCGTCCGCACAATTTCATTGAAGCGATCGACGGTGAAGACACCGCGCCGGACGACCAGTCCATATCCTTTGGCCCCCATCTGAGCCGCTTCGGATATGGCCTCGATCTGTGGCGAGGACAATTCGTATCCGTTGGCTTTCACAATCTCGGCCAGCAGATTGACCCGAGGGCGACAATGCTGGAGCGACTGAATCAATTCCCGTTCTGAAATGTCAATGGTCCGGTTCAGTCCCCGAATCGTTTCATCGCGTTTGATGAAAGGCAGGGAAAACAGATCCCGGTACGTTTCGGCCGAAAAGGCGCTTTGCTGCAAGACGTCCATCAGCCCTTTTTCGTTCGGTTCGCCGATTCGTTTCTTGTAGTCCGCCACATACCGATCCCAATCCGCTTCGGAC
>JADFCT010000416.1 GCA_017161665.1 Candidatus Sumerlaeota bacterium | reverse complement strand
TACGCCGCCAACCTGGTGGCGCTGTCGGTTCTGCGCGAGCTCGGTCCCCTGATGACGGCCATTGTTCTGGCCGGGCGGACGGGTTCGGCGTTCGCCGCCGAAATCGGCACCATGAAAGTGGGTGAGGAAGTCGATGCGCTGAAAACAATGGGGCTGGATCCCGTCCATTTTCTCGTGACACCCCGGACGCTGGCGGCCGTGTTTGTCACGCCGCTGTTGACCATCTATGCGAATCTGATGGGACTGCTCGGCGGCGCTGTGGTGATTCTGTCGCTGGGCTATCCGTTGGTGACCTATATCATTTATGTTCAATCCGCTGTTACGTACGTGGACCTGTTTGGCGGTCTGGTCAAGTCCGTGGTGTTCGGGCTTTTGGTCGCGGGGGTGGGCTGCCTGCGGGGACTGGAAACCGGGACGGGGGCGCGGGCGGTGGGCGCTTCCACCACCAGCGCCGTGGTGAGCGCCATTGTGCTGATCACCATCGCCGACTGTATCTTTTCGGTGCTCTATTATTATTTGGGGATTTGAGCGCGGCCGCCGGACGCGACGGCGACGGACCCCGGGCCCTTCTGGCGCGCCCACATCGGCGCCATCGGCTGTATCTGTGGAAAGAAGACGAATGACTCGTTCACGCAAAGCCATTATCCAGGTAGAGAATTTCACGGCCGCCTATGAAGGCCGGGTGATATTGAATCATCTGAACTTTTCGATATACGAAGGCGAAATTTTCGTCATTATTGGTGGGTCAGGCTGTGGCAAAAGCACGCTGCTCAAGCACATGATCGGCCTGTATCCTCCCTTCAGCGGACGGATTTTGATCGACGGCGCCGACATCGCGGCTGCGAGCGGCGGGGCGATGAAAAGCATTCTGCGACGGATCGGCGTCACCTATCAAAGCGGCGCCCTGTTCGGTTCCATGACGCTGTTGGAAAACGTGCGGCTGCCGCTGGAGGAGTTTACCAATCAGCCGCGGGAAGCCATGGACCTGGTCGCGCGAATGAAGTTGAAACTCGTCGGGCTGGAAGGCTATGAAGAATACATGCCATCGGAAATCAGTGGGGGCATGCAGAAACGAGCGGCCATCGCTCGCGCCATGGCCCTTGATCCGCGGATTCTGTTTCTGGATGAGCCATCGGCGGGGCTCGACCCCATTACCTCGGCGGATCTGGATCGGTTGATCTTGAGTCTGGCGCGGAACCTCAGCGGCACATTCGTCATCGTCTCCCATGAATTGGAAAGTATTTTCGCCATTGCCGATCGGGTCATCATGTTGGATAAGGAGACACGGGGGATTGTGGCAGAAGGGGCCCCGACCGTTCTGCGCGATAACACCCAGGATCCCCGAGTGTATCGCTTTTTCAACAGTCGGGTCGCTGAAACCGGATCTGCCGCGGAAGTGAAACCATTATGAGCATCCAATCCCATTACTATCGCATCGGTGTCTTTGTCATCATCGCCACCGGTCTGTGCATTGCCGGCATTGCCATCCTGGGCGCCCAGGCCCTTTTCCGGAAGGGCTTCGTCATCGAAACCTATCTGGATGAATCCGTGCAGGGGCTGGACGTGGGGGCGCAAATCAAATACCGGGGTGTCCAGATCGGACACGTGGACGAAATCACCTTTGTCCGCCAGATCTATGCCACCGCCAAACCCTATGTCCTCATCCGGGGCACCATTGACTCGGACACCTTCGCCACCTCCACCGAAGACTCGCTCCAACGCATCCTCCAGGCGGAAATCGAAAAGGGATTGCGCGTGCGATGGAACGCCCAGGGCATCACGGGCGCCGCCTATCTGGAGGTGGACTATCTGCCGCCCGATCGGACGCCTCAACTGGAAATCGACTGGATTCCCGAAGTGGCCTATATCCCTTCGTCTCTCAGCGCCATGAGCCAGTTGACGCGGGCCGTGGAGGACGTGGCCCGTCAGGTCGAAGGCGTGGATTTGATCACCTTCCTCCAGGATGCCAATGATTTGATCCTCTATACGAGCTCGACCCTTGAAACGCTTCAGATTGTTGAATTGCGAAAGGCCGCTCTCCAGACCCTGGACAGCCTGGAGGGGAATTTCCAGAGCATCACAGACAGCGTTAATCGTCTGGAAAAGCAGGCTGGCGAGCAATTGGATCACGTCCAGTCCGAGGGACGGCTTGCCCTTGCCACGGCCCGGCAGGTTGTGAATGATGTGGGCGACAAGATCAATCGTTCCCTGGAGCACTTTGACCTGGCCACTTCGGAAGTGACCGCCGCCTTGCGCGATGTGCGCGGGCGGATTCAGGATCCGCGCGTATCCCAGAATCTGGAGAACGTGACGCAAATGACGGAACACCTGACATCGGCCACCGAGGACTTGCCGACCCTGCTGGCACGCCTCAACCTGCTGATCCGACACCTGGATTCCATGATTACCACGGAACGGGTCCGTGTGGGACGCATTGTGGATGATTTGGAACGCTTTTCGCAAAATCTGGCGGATATAACGGATACCGCCCGGCAATATCCGGGGTATTTCCTCTGGGGAAACGCCCCGAAACCTCTGGAGATGCAAAATGTCAAAGACTAGTTATATCAATGGTTTGCCTCTGATTCTGCTGGCCTTCGCGCTTTCCCTGGCCGGAGCCGGCTGTATCAATCTGGGCAAGGACGCGCCACAAAAAACGTACCGCATGATCGAAGTTTCGCGCCCGGAAATCGAGGTTTCACCTACCGGCGGCGAAACGGTGCTCCAAATCACACGATTTTCCATTTCATCCAGTTTTGCCGGGAAGGAGTTCGTCTATAAAACCGGGACCAATGGTTTTCAAACCGACTACTATAACGCCTTCTTCATGTCTCCGGCCGACATGATTTCCGGTCAGACGCGCACGTGGATTGAGAAGGCCCAACTCTTCAAATACGTCGTGGACAGTGGCAGTCATCTGGACAATACGCATATCCTGGAAGGCGCCGTGAATGCAATCTACGGCGACTACAGTGATCCCGCCGATCCCCGCGCCGTCATCGAGATGCAGTTCCTGCTCATCAACGACAACGTCGTGCCGCCGATGGGGATTCTGGAGAAACAATACAAAGTCACGGTCCGTGTGGCCGACGAAAGCCCCGAGGCCCTGGTCCAGGGATGGAACAAAGGCCTGAGCGAAATTCTGACCCAATTTGAGTCCGCTGTCCGACAAATG
>JADFCT010000415.1 GCA_017161665.1 Candidatus Sumerlaeota bacterium | reverse complement strand
CTGGATGTGCGTGTGGTCGAAGACCCCCATTTCCTGTCGGCGCCGGTTCTGGACCGGTATGACGTCATCATCATGAACTGGATGAATCACGAACAACCGGCGCCCGGCGAGGCGGCTCGGGAAAACCTCCGGCGGTTTGTTGAAGAAGGCGGGGGAATGGTCCTGATCCATTTTGCCTGCGGGGCCTTTCAGGACTGGCCCGCGTTTGTGGAACTGGCGGGCCGCGTTTATGATCCGAAATTGCGTCCCCATGATCCCTATGGGACCTTTTCCGTCGTTCCCATTGATCAGGAACACCCGATCACCAAGGGACTGACGGCCTTTGACATCACCGACGAATTATACACCTGTCTGGCGGGCGCCCCCCCCATTCAGGTCCTGGCCCATTCGCGCTCGAAAGTGGACGGCAAAGACTACCCCATGGCCTTTGTTCTGACGCCGGGAAAGGGGCGGGTCTTCCATTGTCCCCTGGGACATGACGCGCAAGCCCTGCGGACTCCGGGCGCGGCGGAACTGATCCGCAGAGGCGTCTTGTGGTCGGCAGGATTGACGATTGCCAATTGACCGCTAGCGGACAGACGGCATACACTCAATGCGTCTTCATTCAAAGAAACAACGCGAATGAAACGGTGGGTTCTATTTTCGGGAAACGGTCCGCGCGGTGTTTGCTCTTGTTCGACAGTGGAGCGTCACAGGCTTTTGTCTGATTGCTCTCATGGCGCCTGGCGTCTTTGGCTTCGCCGAATCGGCGAGCAGCGATACTCTGGCGCCGTTGCCGAATCATTACCCGCCGTTGTGCTTGGTGGACGCCATGGCGCTGGTGGATCATTCCCGCCAATTTTTAACTGCGCAGCAAGACGGGCTGACCAGCCGCGGTCAGGTGACGCTCCTGCGGATGATTGATGCCGCATTCCAGTATGTGGATATTGTCAAAGGCCGCCATTCCACGCTGGTGGACTGTGAGTGGATTCCTTTGGGCCGTCGTACCTTTTCCGACGCGTCGTGGGCTCTTTACGCCGCCGAGCGACCGGTTCGCCATGTGCTGGCCCTGGCTTTCGAGTCTTCGGGGCGCGATGTCTCGATCAAATCCGTGGAAGTGGTTGGTGGCGAGGACGAGACGACGACGGTGAGTGTTACCGTGATGACGCCGGTCCTGCATGATCTGCCTTGGAATACCATCGTGCGCCTGCCGGAGCCCATGACCACCCGATCGGCGAAAGTCTGGATTTCGGATCAGAGCCGGGGGGGCGAGGTGACCGTCTATCTGGGAATTTTGGAACATGAGGCGTTGGGGTCCGGACGGCGTGCCGCGCGGTTGCTCAGTGAAGCTGGCGAACAATTGCGCGCTGGCGCGCCAGCGGCAGCGGAGCAGCGGCTCACGGATGCTCTGGAGGCAATGAAGGCCTTCAATCGTGAACTCATCAAACGACAACGTCCGAGGCGGGAATGGATCATCGGTCGGACGCGTTGGATGGAATCGACCGGTGAATAGGCTCGTCCGTCGGACGGAGAGGGGGAGATTATGTCACACGACCATTGTCTCTGCCGGCCAGCAGCGCAGGCGGGGAGGTTTTACCCCAAGGATCCCGAGACCCTCCGATCGGAAGTGGCGGCGGATTTGGAGCGGGCGGACGTTTTTGACCTGCCGCGGGCGCCCAAAGGCCTCGTGGCGCCACATGCCGGTTATCAGTACTCCGGTTCCACGGCGGCGGTGGCCTACAAGCAACTGATCGGCCACCCCTATCGGATCGTGGTGGTTGTGGCGCCAAGTCATTACGCCCCCCTTCGGAATGCTTCTATTTTTGAGGGCGGCGCTTATTCCACGCCCTTGGGCCGGATTGAGATGCACGAGGAGGTCTGCGACCTCCTGCGTCAGAAAAAACATCTGTTCGGTTATGATCTGACGGCCCATCAGCAAGAACATTCGCTGGAAACACAATTGCCTTTTCTTCAGGTCGTCTTGGGGGAGTTTACGTTGATCCCCATCCTGATGCGAGGTTCGCCAGGGCCATTGTGGCGGGAGATGGCCGAGGCGATTGTGGACGCGTTGGACGGTGTTGGGGCGCGGTTGGGACAAAATGCCGTGGTTGTGGCCAGTTCGGACCTCTATCATGGACCGGGTGTGGAATCATGTGATCAGAGCGACGCCCGAGTGGTCGAGGCCTTTGAGGCGTTCGATTCCGAGGCCTTTGGCCGCGCGGCCCAGGAGCGGCGGATCATGGCGTGCGGGGCCGGTCCGGTTACCATCATGCTGCGGTGCGCGGAATTGGGGGGGGGGGAGGCGGCCCGGGCGCTCCATCGGACGAATTCTTACAACGAATGCCCCATGAGCCAGGACTATGTGGTTGGCTATATGGCCGGTGTGGTTTACTGATTAAACAGGATGCTCGTATGGACTGGAAAACCATGGCGCGGCGCGTGGGAGTGGGCGTCGGCGTCTTTGCCATCTTCTTTATCCTTCTCGCCATGAGCGCCCGGCGCGAGGCGATGCGGCATTTCAAGACGGCCGTGGCGGCCGAAGTTGAGAATCATCGCGAGAAGGCCATTGCCCATTACGATCGCGCCATCCGCAGTCATTATCCCTTCAGCGCGGTTCGCCCTCAGGCGGCCGATCGACTGTGGGAACTGGCAAAGACGTATGAAGGCGACGGCCATGCAACCCAAGCGCGTGAGACCTATCAGACCCTGCTATCCGCTTTGTGCGCGGTCGAAACCGGCTTTTCCGATCAACGGGATCGCATCCCCATTCTGGAAGAAAAAATAGAGGACTTGTTGCCCCCTCGTCCTCGCCGACGGAATGCCCGGAAAAATCCCACCCCCTCACCATCGCCCTTGTCCACAGCTGAATAGCCTTTGCGCCGACGGGAGCCCTTGGGGTGGCCATCCGGCGATTAAGGGGCGCCGGTGACGATGGTGGCGGCGCCCTCGCGATCTTCCAGGGTGAGGGAGAGAAGGGTGATTCGCTTGGGCAGGGTGGCCTGGAACCGTTCGAAGAAAATCCGGGCCATGTTTTCAGCGGACGGCACGCAGTCGGCAAACATCTCCAGATCGTTCAGAAATTTGTGATCCACTTCATGGATAATGGATTTGCGCAAGCGCCGCTGCAGCGCCGAGTAGTCCATAATGCACTGGGTATTAGGATTGAGCGGGCCGGTGACAACGACTTCAACGGTGAAGTCA
>JADFCT010000414.1 GCA_017161665.1 Candidatus Sumerlaeota bacterium | reverse complement strand
TGAAGTTAAGTTGCACGCCGGCGAAGGCGCTCAGTTGCTGGGACAGATCGGCGATGAATGCCGCTTTATCCGCAAACCGCGTCCATTCCTCCATGGGTTCCAATTCGATGTGGACTTCGGCATAATTGACCGGATGGGGATGACTGCCGGCCTCGGGCCGCCCAATGCGCGAGATCACTTCGCGCACTTCGGGGTATTGAATGATCTCTTTCTCCATGTCCAAGACGACCTGCGCCCCTTTCTCCAGTGAGGTGGAGGGCGGCAGGGCCACTCCGATCAGAATGCTCCCCTCCTCAAGGGTCGGAACAAATTCCACCCCCAGATGAGGCGCGCCGGCCAGTGTCATCGCCACCATGGCCACTGCCAGAAGGAGAACGGTTTTCTTAAACCGCAGGGCGACCCTCAACAGAGGATGATAAGCCCCTTTGAGCCATTTCAGCAGGAAAAACTCTTTGTGCGCCCCGGCGCGCAGCAGGTAATGGGCCAGGACCGGCGTAATGACCAGGGCGGCAATGATGGAGCCGGCCAGCGCGAAAGCAATGGTAAAGGCCATGGGAGAAAACATTTTGCCTTCCACGCCTTCCAGCGTAAAGAGCGGCAGAAACACCATGACGATGATGGCGATGGAAAAGACGACGGGACGAGCCACTTCACTGGCCGCTTTGCGAATCACGCCATCCTTCGGCTCGTCCGTGTTTGGGCTTTCGCCCAGATGGCGGTAGATATTTTCGATCATGACAATGGCCCCGTCGCCGAGCATTCCGATGGCGATGGCAATCCCGCCCAGCGACATGAGATTGGCGCTGATGCCCTGCCAACCCATGCAAATCACGGCGATGAAGGCGCAAAACGGCAAAGTCAGAATAACGATGAAGGCGGAACGAAGGTTGCCGAGGAAGATCGTCAGGGTCACCATTACCAGAAGAGCGCCGATAAACAACGCGTGCTTGACCGTATCCGTGGCCTGCGTCACCAACTGAGCCTGCTCGTAGTACGGATGGAGCGACACACCGGTCGGCAGGCTGTTTTGAACCTCTTTGACCTTGGCATAGAGTTTCTCGATGACCTCCGACGTGTTCTCGCCATATAGTTTCATGACGATGCCCGAGACCACTTCGCCTTCCCCGTTTCGGGTGACGACGCCACGCCGGATCTCGTTGCCATAGGTGACTTCGGCCACATCGCCAATGGCGATGGGAACCCCATCCACGGTCCTGAGTTTGATGTTGCGAATCGCATCCAGCCCGTTGAGAAGCCCCAGACCGCGGACCAGATACTCTTCAGCGCCCAACACCAGAAACTGACCGCCCACATTGCGGTTATTGGCCTGGACGGCTTCGACGATGGTGTCCAGTTCCACACGGTGTTCGCTCAAGGCGTTTGGATCGACCCGAATCTGATATTGAAGCACATGACCGCCGATGGACAGAATATCCGTGACACCGGGTATGGTTTGCAGCTGGAACTTCACGATCCAGTCGTTGACTTCCCGCAGGTACGTGTCCGGCGCCTTGCCGTCCGTGTCGGCGCCGGGGTCCAGGGTGAGGTAATACAAAAAGACCTGTCCCAACCCCGTCGAAATGGGGCCCAACGTGGGGGCCTCATCCATGTCGGGCAGATCACCGCTCACCGAAGCCAATCGCTCGGCAACCAGCTGCCGTGCAAAATAAATATCCACATCCTCTTCGAAGTAAACATAGATCACCGCCATTCCAAAGGCGCTGGTGGATTTGATTTGGGTGACTTTCGGCAGACCGTTCATGGCCGCCTCGATGGGGTAGGTAATGAGTCGCTCCACCTCCTCGGGCGCCATACCGTGGGCTTCAGCGAAAATCGGCGTCATAATGGGAGAGACATCCGGGAAGGCGTCCACCGGCATTTGACGGTAGGCGTACAGGCCATAAGCCATCACACCGACCAGCGCCATCAGAACCAGCAAGCGCCCGCGCTCGCAGGCGCGTAGGATCAAATCAAACATATCGCAGTTCCTTTTCGTCTCAATGTCCGTGGCCGGCGTGCGGGTCCAGGCCGCTGGAGACAATCGCCGCCTTCAGGTCGAAGGCGCCGCCGGCGACCACCCGTTGACCCGGATTCAAACCCGAGGTGACCGTCACGTGTTCTCCATTGGCCGTCCCCACCGTCACAAGGACCGCTTCGAAACCGTCGCCCTCTTCGATGAAGACCACTTTCTCTCCATCCAGTGTTTGGACCGCTGCGCGCGGGATCACGACAGGCGCGCTGGCCGGCAATGATGCCGCGTGAACGGTCACATACATGCCGGGCCGCAGGGCGCCGTCCGGATTGTCCAAGACCAACCGCGCCGGCACGGTGCGCGTCGCCTCATCGACAATGGGCGAGACATAGGCGATGGTTCCCTCGCGCCGGGCTTCACCGACGCCCGGATCGACCTGGGCGCCATCGCCCTGTTTGATCGCGGCCAAATCTTTAGGATACACATTGAATCGGACCCAGACCGACGACGTGTCGGCGATGGCGAAGACGCTCTCGGCCCCATCGACCCGTTCGCCCAGCGACAAATGTTTTTCCGTCACATATCCGGCAAAGGGCGCGCGCAGGGCATACCATGCGAAGCGCTCGTCTTTACCGAGCGTTTCCGTCACCGAAGGCAATTTCCCCTCCCCACATTCGGGATCGTCACACGGACACGGCTCCAGGGATTCCATATTCGGCATGAGCGACCGCAGGCGCTGAACCATTGCGTCGTCCGCCCCTTTGAGGCGCAGCCGTTTTTCGGCGGCCACGGCCCCAAACTCGGCGACGACCTGAGCCTGAGCGGCCTCACTATACGCCAGCATGGTTTCATAGCGAGCCGTGTCCATGGTGGCAAAGAAGTCTTCACGCGCTTTATTGTATGCGGTTTGTGCGGCCAGCAATTCCTGACCACTGGCGATCGCCTTATCCCGCAGATTCTTTTCGCGTTCATAGTTTTCGCGCGAGGCCAGATATTCGGCATAGGCCGTCAGCAGTTTGCCGCGATAGGCGCCCATCTCAAGAGCGTCCAGTTGATGCAGTTCCTCCTGAGACGCTTCTTTCTTCAAGAGTTCCAGGAGTTTGGCCGTGTTCTCGAAAATACTCCGGGCCCGCGGCGCCGTGATCCGGCAACAGCCCACCTCGGTTTCTTTCGCATAAAAGTCCAGTTTGGCCTCGGCCAGTTCTTCACTTT
>JADFCT010000413.1 GCA_017161665.1 Candidatus Sumerlaeota bacterium | reverse complement strand
ATTGAGGTTCTGTGGCTGCATTCGGATCCGCTGGATCCGGACGACCCCATTCAGTCGATGGGGGTCGTGGACAATGATGGCGACGGCGTTCCGGCTTTCCTGGATCCCAATGACCATTCGGTCGATGCGGACGGCGATGGATTCGGCGACGCCTATGAGGTTGTGGCCGGGACCGATCCGTCCGACGCGATGAGCCGTCCTCCGCTGGGAGATATTAATGATGACGGACAGGCGAACAATATGGACGCCATCATGATCCATGTTTATACGTTGGGATTGATTGACGACATGGAGCGGTTTGGGTACGCGGACCTTCATGTTAATGGCTACATTAACAACATGGACGCCCTTGTGTTGTTCTACTGGACCCTGGGCCACACGCCGACCCTGCCGGTTTATCCATAGGCTGGCAAACCGGCGGGCCGGCGGGGCCCGATGGATTTACCAGGTCATCATGGCCGGGCGCGGCGCGCCTTCGAGCGTGGCGACGAGGTCGGCGCGCAGTTGATACAGGGCTTCCGTGTCCATTCCGTCAAAGGAGCGATCCCACGCGCCATCGCCAACCCGTTCGTTGATCGCGTCCGTCACGCGGGCGCGATTCCAGCCGGGTTGTTCGGCGAGCCGGTTGGCCAGTTCCACAATCTGAATCGCCTGCCGCATGGTTTTGAGGCGGATGCTGCCGAGGGGGCCGTCATAGAGACCGTGCCCGGGAATGTTTGCGCCGCTGTAGACAAGGGACAGGGTTTCGGCCTCATTCCAGCTGGTTTGGAAATTATCCCAATAGGGGACGCCGCCGTCGAAGCCGCGCGCCCACCAGGCCAGGAATTGCCGGGCGTGGTCCATGCCGGATTGGGCCGGGCCGGGGCCGGTTCCGTAAAACAGCCATTGCTCGGCGGTCGTGTTGTTCAGGTTTCGGTATTCCCGATTCGGCCAATGCCACTTGGCCGCCGACGCGCTCATGACGTTCCACTGGATTCGGTCATCCAACTGGCCATAATGCTGTCCCCACTTGTCGCTGATGTCGATGCGCGGACAAAATCGGACATCGGGGGCTGCGGCTCGGGCGGCGCCCTGCCGATAGAGTTCGTGAAAATACCCCACGGCCCGGAAGTCATCGCCGGTGGCGCATTCTTCCAGAACCCAAAGTGCCGGGCAGTTGCTGTAGTAGGATTTGTTGTTCAGATAGATTTGGAATCGGGTTTCATGCCAGCCGCGCGCCTGGGCGTGTTCCAACCAGTCACGAACCAGGCGCCGGACGCCTTCCTCATAGCCGATTCCAAAGGCTCCGTACACATCCGGGGCCTGTGTTTGAAAGGTGTCCGGCTCCGAGTCGATTAATGTGTTCCAATACGCGCCCCCTCGGCCGGCGGCGTCGAATCCCCTGTCGGGATCCAGCACATGCACGGGCCAGGATTCATGGAAGGGCGTGTAGAAGGTGGCGATGGGGGTCTGCATCCCTGGGCCGACATAGGGGCTTTGCGGATGATCGGGTCGGAAGGCGCTTCCGTCCAGGAAGGGGCCATAGTCGCGTTCCAGCGCGCTCCAGTCGGAGGCCGTCAGCGTTTCGCCCGCGCCGGAAAGGACCGGGGCCCGGCCGCTGTTGATATTGGAGTTCCATCCATAGGGCAGGGTGTTGATTGTCATGCGATGGCGGTGCCCCAGCTGGAATGTCCGCAGTCGCGTCCGCTCTTCATCACCATACGACCAACGACTCCCATAGCCGTTGAGGTCGACCATGAACCGATGGGCATCGGGCAGGGTAACCGCTGAAACCGTCAGGCGCAGATGGAGGCGAATGGGTTCGGACAGTTGGCGGGCGCTCAGGGTCACCGTTCCTGTATAGACGCCGGGGGGTTGGTTTGGAGGGATATAGAGATCATACCACAGGGACTGATTGTGGCCGGTGGGGTTGTGAGTCGGTTCGGGTAGATCCGTCCGAAGGGCAAATGGGGCATCCATGGGAATGGCCACTTCGGGATAGGGCGTGTCCTGATCGTTGACGTACCGAATTCGAAACCAGGCGCCGTTTGTCTCTGTGTCCAGACGCGCATGACGCGGTCCCGCCAGGGGGGAGGTGGCGACGGTGATGTCGTTCAGCGCGTCGCCCAACCGTTCCACGATCAGCTGGCATCCAACGACCTCGTTCCGACAGGCGCTCAATTGAATCCGGCGCTCGGCGGCGTTCCAGACGGGATTGGACAGGCGGTATTCGTCGCGGGCGGGGGCTCGGTATCCATCGGCCATCCGCGCGCCGGTCAGGGGATTGACTTTGTCCGTTTCGGGACAGACCCAGTAACGGGCCACGCCCTCAGCCGAGGGGATGGTTGTCGCAGTGGGCGTTGTTGGCGCGGGCGCCGCGGTCGCCAGGCGGGGGCCGCTGTCGCGGGCGCGCAGGGTGAGCGAACTGGCGCGGGCGGGCGATTCGGTCCCCCGCCGATCCCGCGTCACCACCTCGAAGCGAACCGTCGCCCCCGGTGTCAGATTCTCGATCAGAACGCGATAATCCCGCTGGTTCTCTCGGGGACGGGGAATGCGCCAAGAGGGGACATCCGTCCAGGCGGTCGGGTCGCTGTCGCCGGCGGGAGTGTATCGAACCGCAAAGGCGAAGGGCGCGGAAGGCCCCGAGTCTTCGGGCGTTGAGAAGGTCAGAATGCTTTCACCGTGGCGTTCGCCGTCGCGGGCCTGTATGTTCAAAACCGCGGGCGGGGCTGTTGCTTCGGCTGGTTCGGCGAATCGGATCCATAATCTGGGCGCTTTGGCTTCGCCGGCTTCGCGGGTAAAGATCTTGGGATTATAGCCGCCGTTATAGCCGCGGGGATCTGTGACGGTGAGACCCGAAGCATCCAGCATGAGCGCATGGATCAGGTCGGGATTCAATTTCATGCGCAGCCAGGTTTGGCCGTCGGATTCAAAGGCGTCAAAGGTTCCCTCCGCGCGATACCCATAGGAAACGAGGGAGCCGTAGTTGCCGAAGGCGGCGGTGGAGAAATCGCTGTGATCGAACGTCCACTCGTCACCCGGTTGCGGATGGTCCGGATCGGCGGGGACGCGTCGCCATCGCCAGCAGCTTTCACCCACGCGGGCCGCGCGACCCGCTCCGGCGCCTTCCGGCCAGGGGCCTTGGATGGTGGACGCCACCATGGCGAAGACGGGGGCAGTGTCGGACCGGCAGACATGCAGTTCC
>JADFCT010000412.1 GCA_017161665.1 Candidatus Sumerlaeota bacterium | reverse complement strand
TCTCCATGGCCTCGCTGATGTCCACATAAATTCCGGGGACAATGGGCGCGCCCAAAAGATCTTTCCCATCCACAGCGTCCGCATAATACAGCCAGGGAATGGGTTCGAAAGGCTCGCCTTCGGTCTCCATGTTCTTGATCCCCCCGGCAAAGCAGGCCGATCGCACAATGCGGGAAGATTCCTCATGATCGACCATATAATCCGACGGGCTGGTGGTGAAAACGATCTGCGGGCGAACGCTGCGCAGATAGGCGGTCGTTCGGTTGAGCGAGACGCGGTCATAAGCGATGTACATATCCTCAAAACCCAGACAGGTGTATTCGGCGCCAATGACGGCGGCCGCCTCGGCCGCTTCGCTGGTCCGGATAGCCCGGATTTCCTCGCGCGTATGCGATACCGTTCCCTTGTCGCCACCGGTCATGGTGGCGATATGGATCGCATGGCCCTGGCGGGCCAACAGGGTCAGCGTTCCCCCACACAGGAATTCCACATCGTCGGGATGGGCGCAGATGGCGGCGATGGTCATGGATGGATTGGAAGTCATATGGAAATCCCTTTCTTATTGCTGAGGCTTTGAAATGGCATCGAGAACGAACTGCGCCCACATGTGGCCCTTGTTGTAATTGAGCGATTGTTCAAACTGATTCTTCGCTTCTTCGGTTTTCCCCTGAAGGAGCAGGGCGCTTCCGAGGATAAAGTGGTCATCGGCGCGCTGTGTCTGGCGGGCCTTTTGTTCGCCGAACTTGGCGAAGAAGTCCACCTCGCCCCCCCCCTGCAAGCGCTTTGATGCTTCGTTGACAATTTCCTGGGCCTGCGCCTGGGCTTCTTGCGTCCGTCCGATTTCCATGCAGGCCGCGGCCTTCATGATGCGGGCATAATACCAGTTTTGGGGTAATTCCGCTTCGGCCAACTCCGTGAGAATTGCATCCGCCTTGTCTTGGTCGCCCCGTCGGGCATGGACGCCGGCAATCTGGTAGCGTATCTCAACCATCCGTGGTTCATTGCGTGGGGCCTCCTGAGACAGGTTGGGCGGATAGGCCAGGGCGGCTTCGAAGTATTTGAGCGCCTCGTCCTCGTCGCCCGCCGTGTAGGTCAATATCCCTTTCAACAGATGGGCATCCACCCAGGCGTCGCCCAGTTCGCGCCCGCCGCCCTCGCTGATAAAGAATTGGTTCTGAGTCAGCTGTTGGATGGCGCGGTCCACATCCCGGGTCTGAATGGCCAGCGTGATGCTGCGGATCAGCAAATCCTTGCGGGCTGAGACGATGTCGGGATTGGCGTCCAGCATGGCCAGCCGCTTGGCCGGCTCCGTGTTCGCCTGTTCATAGAGGTTGTCGAGTTCCAGGTAATAGCGCGGATCGTCATCTTTGGCCTTGATGGCCTTTTCATAACTGGCGATGGCCGCGTCAATGTCGCCGCGCGCGCGGTAGGTGGCCCATCCCAGATTGCGATGGGCCAGGGCCAGCGACGGCTCCAGACGGCGGGCCGTCTCCCAGAAGGTGATCGCCTTTTCGGGCTGTTTCTCGTAATAGTAATTGCCCAGATAATAATGAGCCCGGGCATCTTCGGGTTGCAATTCAATAGCGGCCAACAGGGCGTTCGCCATTTCCTGTCGGAAAGGGAAGTTGTAGTCGACCGGCATTTTTGAGGCGATATAAAAGCGGGAACGGGCCATCTCCTGCGGATCTGAGAGTGCGATATTTGTATAGCCCCGGTAATACCAAAACAATGCCGCCCCGCTTTGTCCGTCGTACTGCCCCCTTTGCGCTTGCGTTTGAACTTCTTGTGCGAAGGGGCCTGTCAAAACTCCCAAGGCCAAAGGCGATATTTGTTCATTCATATATTCGACAGACAATTCTATCCATTTCTGAAAATCTCCCCCCATACTCCTCCGCCATTTTTCAAGGGCAGCCTGATGTTCCGCAGACGGTCCAGTTTCCATCGTAATTAAAGATATCTCATATAAAGCACGAACATTAAGTGGATCGTCGGCAAGAATCTGGTGAAGGATGGATTTGCTTTCATCTAAACGTTGCTCCGACCACAAGATACTCGCTTTGAAATTCAGCGCCGCCGCGTTATCCGGATTGGTGGAAAGAGATTCGTTGACCAATTCCAACCGTTGAGAGGGTTTCAGCCCTTCGGAACATCGTGCCAGTTCCAGGTAGGCGGCGGAACGCCAGGCCTGATCCCATGTGGCGCGCCAGAAGGCATCGCAGGCTTTCTGTTTCTTTCCCTGAGCCTTGAGCGCGAGGCCGAGATAATAGTGAGGCGCGCCATCGATGCTGCGCGTGTAGTCAATCGTCATGCGCTCGACAGCCTTCCGGAAATGCGATTCCGCCTCGGCGTACAGGGCGTTGCGATAACAGCGAAGGCCCACGGCCATGTTCGTTCGCGCATCGCCGGGATCGCGCCGCAGGGCTTCCTCATAATACGGCATGGGATCGACATTGGGTTTGTAGATCTGCTCGATCCGCAGCCCCGTCAGATACAACTCCTCAACCGTCGGAATGTCCTCGGGCTTGGGTGGCGGCTCGACGGGCTTGGGCAGTTCTTCGACAGGAGGATAGGTCCTTGGTCCATAGACTAGCAGTGCTTTGCCATCGACGGCCAGGTGAGTGATCCTATCCGTGTTTTCCGATTTTTCGTCCACAGGAACCGAAAATGTGTAGGGATGTCCCGGCCCGATATCCACCCTGTCTTCGTGTATAGTCTTACCGTACCTGAAGAACACTTCCGCATTCTTGTGTTCTTCGGTTGTGTAGAAGCCCACCTTCGCCAGGCCGTCCTTGACCTCCAGATTGACGGCGCCGTGGATGTTGGCTTCTTTAAATCCGCCGATGTCCCGAACGGGATACCAGTATTGCTTAAACTGCTTGGTCTCGTAAGGCTTGATCCAGCTGTAGTCCGGCTGGTTATCCGAAAAGGCGCCGACCATGAGTTCGGCATAAGGTCCGTCGGAATCGGTCAGAATTTGCGTGTCCCAGATGCTGCCCGGCGCCCATTCCCAGAGCTTGGCGCCGTTGACGATATGGTGATTGGCCACATGAACGACACCGGCCTGGAGATTGTGGTTATAGCCGCCCATGAAGTCTTCCTGCAAGTCCCAGGCGAAGCAGGAAATCTGACGCGGGTGATTCTTCCACCAGCTCAGATCCACGCCCGTGTAATCGACGCCGCGATAT
>JADFCT010000040.1 GCA_017161665.1 Candidatus Sumerlaeota bacterium | reverse complement strand
CCCACCAGAATCAGCGTCAGCGCCGCCCAACGCCTCGGGCCTTTCCACGCCGCAAACTGCGCACAGCCGACGCCGGCAAGCACGAGAGCAAACGGCAACAGCGGCAACAGGTAGCGCGACTGGAAGGACTTGAAGACGGATTGCATGACCAGCACGGCCAGGAACAGATAAAGGACATGCAAAAGGAAGAGGCGGTCGCGCGAGCGAACCAGTCCCCACACGGCCAGAATAAAGACCGGAACGGTAAAGAAATAGGGCATCCGGATCACAAAATGCCAGAAGACGATACCATACGTATAAAGGGTCTGCCACCAGGCCGCGTCCATTCGGGCCGCTACCTGTCCGCCATGGGCCCCCAATTGATCGCGCCCCACCCAGAGCCAACCCAAAAGAACCAGCCACAACACCTGGGAATAGCACGACAGGACCATCGGCCCCTTGCCCCGGCGCCGCCAGGCGAGCCACACTGCGATAAAAGCCGCCCCAACCACGGGGATCAACACGATGCCCGGATAGCGGGTGAGGATCGCCGCCACGGTCAGCGCGGTTGCCGCCGCCACCCAACCGTCCGCCTCGTAGCCCCCCGACCGTCGCTGACGCCAGGCCTGAATCGCCGACCCCACGGCGCCGAAAAACAGCAACGCATACAAGGCGTCCGTCATCATGCGCACCGACCAGCGCAGGGCCATCGGCGAGACCGCCAGCCACAGACACGCCGTCACCGCCGCCCACTGCCGCTGCGCCTTCGCCTGGGGCGGGAAGAGGCTGGCCGCCATCCAATAAACAGGAATCACGAGCAGCGAACCGGACAACACCGAAACCAGCCGGGCCGACGTTTCCGTCGCCGTCCCCAGACCGACCACCGCGCTCAGCCATTTATAAAAGGGCGGCCAGAACGACTGGGCGCCCGGGCTGCCGAAGACCGCCAGAATGCCATCCGTATATTCCGCCTGATTAAAGTGGATGTTGGCCAGGCGCGAGACGAAAACAACGAGGAACAAAGCGCCGCAAAACAAAACGTCCCGGTTCGCGTCGCGAGGTGACACCGACATGAAACCCAGTCCTCTCCCACAAAAATATGAATCAGGCCCACAGGGCGCATGGACCTCTCGCCCCTGTAAATCCCCGGTTCTTGGGCAGGCGAGACGCCTGCGCGACCGGCGACACCCTCATCAAAGTCTTTCGTTACGCTTTCGTATGGTCCGAGTCTGTCCGAAATCGGATACGAATGGGGCAGCATACGTCGGCGGGAACAGCCTGTCAAGCCCCAGCCCCCCTTGGCCAACGGGGCAAAATGGGCGCCTCCCCAAACCTGTCCGGGATTCGCGCCATTGCGTAGTCGCTCCGTGTTTTTCCTGGCCGCTATTTGCGAATCGGGGCTTCGTCTTCGGCGTTGGCCGACACGAAGCCCCGATGTCTGATGGATGATGTAACCAATCCGCCTTACAGGCTCTCAACGGCCTGGACGAGGGCTTCGGCGGTCAGGCCGAAGTGCGCCCAGGTTTCCATGTGGCCGTCGGCCGGGGCGATGCGCGGATCGCTGATGCCGATATGGGCCAGCGGCAGCGCGCGGCCCGAGGCGTTGGAGTTGACCAGCGCCGCAAAGCCCCGTAAACCCGAGTGCTGACAGCCGATCAGGCCGTCTTCCATGGTGACGACGCCTTCGGTGTATTTGTCGAAGGTTTCGGCCAGGAAGCCATCCGGCAGGGGCAGACCATTGATGACGATCACATCCGTGGGGATGCCCTTGGCGGCCAGCTGCGCGGCGGCGTCCTCGGCCACGAAGGCCACGGCGCCGAAGGCGAGGATGACGCGCTGGGCGCCGTCGGTGGCGCGGAACGGCGTGACCGCCTGCCATTCGTCTTCCGCCTTCCAGAGCGCTTCGTCGCTGCCTTGTTTGGACAGGACGGGCAGGTTGTCGCGGGGGATGCCGATGATCGACGCGCCGTAGCGGGCGGCCAGATCCTTGACGGCGATGAAGGCGGCGCGGGCGTCGGCCGGCGCATAGAAGCGGTCCAGATAGGGCATGTAACCAATGGCCAGGTTGATCCAATCCAATGCCCAGCCCGAGAAGTGATCGCGCCCCGTACAGGAGCCGACGTGGGACAGGTGCATCGTGGCGTTCAGGCCCTCATTAATGCCGTTGAGGTTGCGCTGATAGCGCCACAATTCCATCCCCTCGCGGGCGATGCCTTCAAAGAAGGCGGCGAAGGTGGACATGACGTTCAACTGCGGCTTGTCCGTGGCCATGGCCAACCCGTCGGCCATGAGCGTGGCGACTTGTTCTTCGATGCTCATTTCAAAGACGTGACCGGGGGGCAGAAGGTTCGAGGCCTTGCCGAGTTTGGTCGAAGGATCAAGGTCACATCCGACGATGAAACAGCTCTCCGGATATTGCTCAGCCACAGCGGCGTATCCGACTTCGACACCAGCGCGCGGGCTTGTGTTGGCGCCGGCGGCGGGCAGTTTGACCTTGGCGATGGCCTCGGCCGACAGCGGCAGATTCGGGCTGCCCGGCGCGGGGCGGGCCTTCGTCACGACCTGGCGGGCCGGCGCGGCCTGCAAGGCTTTCAGCGCGGCCGTTTGCGCATCGGTCCAGGTCATCATCGGATGGCCCAGCACGGCGGCCTCGTCGCGTCCCTTCATGCTGCCGTCATGGTGGCCCTTGCCGCCCGGCAGGCTGTTGACGAGGAAGAGGCATTCGATCATGGGAATGACGTCGCGATAGCTCATCGGCGAGCCGGGCTCCCAGATTTCCGTATCCAGCGACACCGAGCGTTCACCGGCGAAGGCTTCCATTTCCGGCAGACAGTTGAACTTTTCGGCGAAGGTGCGCAGGGTGTGTTTGGCTTGGGGTGTTGATTGAAAACCCACCGGATAGATCAGGGACGGGCGTCCCTCGAGGGCCAGGGCGCGGGCTTTTTTATAGGCCTGGAACATACCAGCCGGATCGGTCAGTGTCGGCGTCTCGATGATCGTGATGCCCAGGGATTCGATAATCGGCCGCGGATCCTTGTCCATGATCTGCTTGTTCGAGCCCGACAGCTGAATGCCGTTGCGGTGCATGACAAAGGTCACCGGCGCATTGTGGAGGTCGGCGCCATTAAAGCCGTTGAGGGCCTGACCCGAAATCCAGCCCGCGTCGCCACAGTGGCAGATGACCCACGAGTCGCGACCATAAACGGCCTTCTTGGCCAGGGCCTGACCGACGGCCACGGGGATCATAATGCCCAGGCGTCCGCCGTTCAGTTGCGTTCCACCCGGAACCCAGGAGACATGGCCTGGAATGTCGATGCCCCGGCGGAACTCGTTGATGACCTTTTCGGCGCTCACAAATCCGAGAGAGGACAAGACCGAGTAGTAGCCAATACTGCAATGGGCGTTTTCGATCGTGTACTCGACTTTCTCGTAGTCTGTCAGGGCCAGCGTCAGGGTCAGCGCCGGTATCAGGTCCAGCCCGCCGCCCAGGTGATCCAGCTCGCCGATGGTCGCCAGCGATGCCAGCGATTGAATCGCCGTGCGGGCCGAGGCGATCTCCAAGGCCTGAAGGGTTGCCACCTGTTCGGCGCTCAGTGCGTCGGTGGCGTCAATGTCGATTTGAAAGGGCAACACATCGGAGGCCACTTTATCGCGCATATACAACGAACCGTTCACGACGGCCCGGTTCCGCGCCTGCTGACCGTCACATCGGTCGAAAACGCTTTTGCTCATACTCAACTATCCTTTCCCTGGTTCTGGGATGTTATCATAACCTGCCGAGCCTAATCCCAGCCCCCCCGGCCCGTCAATGGCTCCATGCAGGAAGAACGAAATTTGAGACCACAGAAAAGAACGACACCAACGGCCATTCGATCGCGCCGACGCTGACGGCTGTCTGTGAACCATTGCCTGTGTCCAAGGGCGATCCAGGAATAACGCCCCCTTGGGGAGACTTTAACGCACGAATTCCCCACGACCATAAAAATGGACGCGCCAAATGATGGAAATGGCGTCGGGCCCCAGCGCGATGGCTTCTTTTTCAAACGCCAAGGCGCGATGACGCAACGACGCAAAGCACATCGGGGCGTGGTGTAGTCAACATATAAAGCCAGCGCCCCAAAGGCCAAACATCCGCCAAGCCCCGAAGGCGGCGACGAAACAAGGCGCCCCGGGGCGCGGCGCCGCTGTCCGATAAGGCCCGCGTCCCAGGGGCCAAACATCCGCCAAGCCCCGAAGGCGGCGACATATACAAGCCCAGGGTGAAGCGACCGATAGGGAGCGGAGCCCTGGGTAAGGTGAATAGAAACAGAGGCGCCGGCGCGCTTTTTGCCGCGCAGCGCGCAAAAAGCGTGACGGCGCCGACGGCCATTCGCCAGCGAATCCAAATTTTCAAACGAGGGGGTCAGCGGATGGCTGGCCGTCGACGCCCGTGCCGGCGAGACGCCGGCGCTACCATCCACGCCGGCCCGTCCGAGTGATACAGTCCGATCCGATGGGGGCAGATATTGTATCATAATAACCCATCCGCTCTTTTTTTCGATCCAATCCGAATATAGAATTTCTCGGAAATTGTTGATTTTTATGGACTTAGGCTGCGCCGTTCGTTCTGGCACGCGGTTTGGTAGAACCGGAGTGTAACTATTTGTTTTGCGGGTATGAGGACTGCTGGATTCGGTCCTTTGTATCGTTAATGAATCCGAGGCCCTTTTTCGGAGGGCATTCCAACATGAACTTTATTCTTTGAGGAGGATAACTCAATGGCGAGCACCGTCAAACCGCTGGGCAACCGCGTTTTGGTTCAGCGCAAAGTGGAAGAGGAAAAGAAATCCGCGGGAGGCATCATCATTCCCG
Organism: Candidatus Sumerlaeota bacterium; assembly: GCA_017161665.1. GTDB lineage: Bacteria > Sumerlaeota > Sumerlaeia > JADFCT01 > JADFCT01 > JADFCT01. The sequence goes on along the minus strand of JADFCT010000040.1, from coordinate 10,180 downwards.
ACACAGCCAAAGAAAAACCGAATGAAGGAACCGTGATGGCTGTCGGCGCCGGTCGTCGTCTGGAAGACGGCACGCTGATTCCTTTGGACGTGAAGGCAGGCAACCGGGTGTTGTTCGGCAAATGGGGCGGCACGGACGTGAAGATCGACGGCGAGGATTTTCTGATTCTCAACGAAGAAGACATCTACGGCGTCATTGAATAATCGGAATCGGTTCACCATACTCAATCGCGAAAAAACTGAGGAGACAATAAACGATGGCTAAGAACATCCTGTTCCATGAAGATGCCCGCAATGGCATGTTGAAAGGCGCCGACCAGATTGTGGACGCCGTTAAAGTGACTTTGGGCCCGCGCGGTCGCAATGTCATGATTGATCGCAGCTGGGGCGCCCCCAAGATAACGAAAGACGGCGTCTCGGTGGCCAAGGAAATCGATCTCAAGGATCCCGTGGAGAACCTGGGCTGCCGCATGGTCCGCGAAGCAGCGGAAAAAAGCGGCAAGAACGCCGGTGACGGCACAACGACGGCTTGTGTGCTGGCTCAGGTCATCCTCCATGAAGGCGCCCGGAACACGGCGGCCGGCGCGAATCCGATTCTGCTTCACCGTGGGATGGCCAAGGCTCAGACGGCCGTCACGGCGGCCCTGAAGGCCATGTCGGTTGAAGTCAAGGGCAAGGACGACATCCAAAAAGTCGCGACCATCGCTTCCAACGGCGACGCGGAAGTGGGTCGGGAACTGGCCGAGGCGCTGGACATCGTCGGCGCCCAGGGCGTGGTGACCATCGAAGAAGGCAAGGGCTTGTTTACGGAAGTTGAAGTTGTGGAAGGGATGCAGTTCGACAAGGGATACGTGTCCCCCCATTTCGCCACCAACACGGACAAGATGGTATGCGAGATGGACAATCCCCTGATCCTCTTGTATGATAAGAAGATTTCCTCCATGAACGATTTGCTTCCGATCCTGGAAAAAACGGCTCAGGCCGGCAAACCGTTGCTGATCATCAGTGAAGATATTGAAGGCGAAGCCTTGGCCACATTGGTCGTGAACAAACTGCGTGGCGTTTTGAAGGTTGCCGCCGTCAAGGCGCCGGCTTTCGGCGATCGCCGCAAAGCCATGCTCGAAGACCTCGCCATCCTGACGGGCGGCAAGGTCATCAGCGAAGAAGCCGGCTTCAAACTCGACCAGGCGCGCTTGGAAGATCTCGGTCGCGCCAAACGCATCCTGATCGACAAGGACAACACAACGATCGTGGACGGCGGCGGCTCGAAGGCGGACGTGGAAGGCCGCGTCAGCCAGATTAAAGCCCAGATCGAAAAGACGACTTCGGACTATGATCGCGAAAAACTCGAAGAGCGGATGGCGAAACTCTCCGGTGGTGTGGCCGTCATCAAGGTCGGCGCCGCCACGGAAGTGGAACTGAAGGAACGCAAGGACCTCGTGGATGACGCTCTGCACGCCACCCGCGCCGCCAATGAAGAAGGCGTGGTTCCTGGTGGCGGTGTGGCCCTGTTGCGCTGCATCAAGGCGGTGGATGCGCTCGAACTGGAAGGCGATGAGAAACTGGGCGCCAAGATTATCGCTCGCGCGCTGCGCGCTCCCGCTTGCCAGATTGCCATCAACGCCGGCGACAACGGCGATGTGACCGTCGAGAAGATTCTCGAAAACGACACGGCTTCCTTTGGATATGACGCGTCCGCCCGTGAATTCGGCGACCTGTTGGCCAAAGGCATCATCGACCCGACCAAAGTGGTCCGCATGTCCCTGGAAAACGCCATTTCGGCGGCCGGCCTGCTGCTGACGAGCGAAGCGGCGGTGTATGAGAAGAAAGACAAGAAGAGCAAAGACGAAGACTAAGTCGTCTCGTTCCACATCGCAGGAACCCCAATCGCCGGACACGCCGCAAAGGCGCGTCCGGCGATTTTTTTGCCCTAAGGATTTTTTGCGCTTTTGTCGAGGTGGTGGCGGGTTGTCGTTGGCGTCGGGTGTCTGTGGACGGTCGGGCCGTCGGCGACGCCACGCCCCAGCGTTCTTTTCATAATTTATTGTGAGCGTCGAGAGCCGCTCATAGGTAACTCGTGAAAAAGGGAGGAACTTATTGATTCCCGCCAGATTTATTTGAGCGTGACGGGGCGATAATACACATTGCCCGAGCCGCCGCTGGCATAGTGGGAATTCCAGATGACATGGGCCTGGGTCGCCGAGGCGCCCAGGGCGACGTTGGGCATGACGACGCATCCGTCGCGTTCGTCGGAAACCGTCACGCTGCCGGCGGTCAGACGATCCAGTCCAGCCCCTTGCTTGAGTTCGATCCGGCGCCGTCCGCCTTTTTCAACCACCCAACACACCACAACGCGCTCCGACTGACCAAAAGCGACAGACGGCGCGGTATTGTTTGACTCGGGAAGTTCATCGACACCGATGTGTGCGCCCAATCCCAGCGCCGGGTTGCCGGGAGCGGTGTACAGGCGCTCAAAGGCGCCGCCCCGCGCGTCAGCCCAAACCGCCCACAGCTGCCCTTTCGGATCGGACAACAGGCCGGGAACCCGATCGGTGGGCAATCCGTTCAGCAGTCCTGTTTCCACCAACTCCCAATTCGGACGTTCGGGCAAAGGCGCCCGGGCCAACCGAACCCGCCAGCCGTCCATATCCGCCTCATACCAGGCGACCATGGGGGTCGGCCCCGAAGTCAACTGAGGAAAACGGCAATCCGTGGCCTGGGAAAGACGGCTGATGCGGGATACATGAAAAGCGCCGCGATTGGGCGCCCAAGCCCCGTAGATTTGCTGTTGGGCGCCCAGACCGGCCTGCCAGGTAATCAAGGCGCGCCCCTCTGAATCAAATCGGATGGACGGGATTTCGCAATCCAGTTCATCCGTGGGATCCAGCCGAAAGGGCTCCCGCCACTCGCGCTTGGCGCCCGAACCGCGCAGACGGGTATAGTAGATATGTTCCACCGCGCCGCGCCCCGAACTCCAAACGACATGGGGGAAGCCACGCGGGTCAATAGCCAGGCTGGGATCGTAGGAATTGCCCGGCAGCCCCACGGACAGTTTTTCCTCCGGACGCCAGACGCCGTCGGCATCGCGCATGGTGTGCCAGACATGATACCCGTCGTCTTCGCCATAACCAGCCCACACGGCATGAACCACACCGTCCGGCCCCACTCGGATCTGCGGCGCGCTGCATTGACGGGAAATTCGATTCAGCAATCGATACGGCTCAAGGGTTTGAGCCGAGGCCCGCTCAAGGCCGAACAGCGTCAGAATAACAACGGCCACACAAATCCGGGATATCGAACGACGAAAATCTCGAATAGGAAATGAATGCATGATGTTCATATAGATGAAGTATAAGACCACGCCCGCAGACGGACAACCGTTATTTTTCTGTCAACCGGGGACGGTGAACGGCGCGGCGCTATGGTCGCTATCATAAAATCGCATTGCGCGCGCCGTCAGTTTGGGTCAGGATGGAGCCAATGATAGACGCCTATTTCGCAGGACTGGAGATCCCACCATGGTTCAATCGGATGGATGCCCCCCCCAAGCCCATCACTGCGCGCGCCGCGCTTTTTTGAAGGCCAGCGTCTTGACCGTCGGCGCCGCGACGATCGTCCCCCGCCATGTTTTAGGACAGGGCCAGACGCCGCCCAGTGAAAAACTGAACATTGCCGGTATCGGCGTCGGCGGAATGGGCGCAGCCAATCTCAATAACATGGCCAGTCAGAACATTGTCGCCCTGTGTGATGTGGATTTCAATTATGCCACCAAGACCTTCAAGAAATATCCCCAGGCGAAAACGTACCGGGACTTCCGCGTCATGCTGGAAAAGCAAACCGACATTGACGCCGTCATGATCGCCACGCCCGATCACACCCACGCCGTGATCGCCATGGCCGCCATCCAATGTGGTAAGCATGTCTATTGCCAGAAGCCACTGACCCATAACGTCTATGAATCGCGAATGCTGACGCTGGCGGCGCGCCGGGCGGGCGTCATCACGCAAATGGGCAACCAGGGGCATTCTTCCGAAAGCATGAGACTCATTTGCGAATGGATTTGGGATGGCGCGCTGGGCGCCATCCGCGAAGTGGACGCCTGGTGCAGCCTGACGTATTATCCGTGGGGACACGCCTATTGGAGTCCCATCGTCGGGCGACGCCCTCAGGAAACCCCTGCGGTCCCCGACACCCTGGATTGGGATCTCTGGATCGGACCAGCCCCCATGCGCCCCTACCATCGGTGTTACCATCCCGGCTCCTGGCGGGCCTGGTGGGACTTTGGTTCCAGCATGATCGGCGACCGCGGCGTCCACACGCTGGACCCGGTCTATTGGGCCTTGAAACTCGGCCATCCGATCAGCGTCGAGGCGAGCTCGACCGACATGAATGACGACACCTACCCGGTGGCGTCAATTCTCAAATACGAATTCCCGGCCCGTGGGGATCTGCCTCCCGTATCGGTGACCTGGTATGACGGCCTCCAGCCGCCACGCCCCGACGAACTGGCCCCGGACCGCATTTTCGGAAATCGGGAAGGGGGTGTCCTATTCAAAGGTGACAAAGCCAAACTCATGTGCGGCGTGTATGGTGAAAGCCCACAGATCCTGCCCGAATCCTCTATGAAGGCCACCCGGCGCCCGCCCAAAACCATTCCACGCGTGAACACGTCCCACGAAATGGACTGGGTGAATGGATGCAAGACGGGTCGGCAGCCGAGTTCAAACTTCGACTACGCCGGTCCCTATAATGAAATGTGCGTTCTGGGCAACGTGGCCAAGCGAATGAATCAACAGAAACTCCTTTGGGATGGCGAAAAGATGGAAGTCACCAACCTCCCGGAGGCCAATGCCTGGATTCGTCCGCCCTATCGCGACGGCTGGTCGCTGGGCCCGGAAGTGATTTCAGATCCATTGAAACGTTGAATGGGCGCGATTGAAGACTCGGAGTCATTTTCATCATGTGTTGTATCCTGTAGGTTGGACATGACCAACTCTTGGGAACGTATCCAGGCAAAGCGGGGTAATGGGATTGAAGGTCGCTCTGATTCATGATTGGCTCAATGGGATGCGCGGAGGCGAAAAAGTCTTTGAGGTGTTTTGCGAGATCTATCCCCAGGCGGATGTCTATACGCTCTTTTATGAGCCGGACAAAATGTCCGAGACCATCCGGGCCATGAAGGTTCAAACCTGTCCCTTTGACCGGCTACCCGCTCTTCAAAAGCGATACCGGTCCCTCCTGCCCCTTCTGCCATGGATGATTGGGCGATTCGATCTGCGCGGCTACGATCTCGTCCTGTCTTCCAGTTCCTGCGTCGCCAAGAGCGCCAAGGCCCCGAGGGGTATTCCGAATATCTGTTACTGTCACTCGCCCATGCGATACGTCTGGGATCTGTACGACACCTATCGTCAAAGCGCAGGGCTTGTGACCCGGGCGGCCATGAGCCTCTTGCGTGGCCCTTTGCAACGCTGGGACGCGGGAACCGCTGACCGTGTGACACATTATATCGCCAATTCGCGGAATATTGCGGACAAAATTCAGCGTTTCTACGGGCGCGAGGCCGCCGTCATTCATCCGCCAGTCGATTGTGATTTTTATCAGCAGTCAACGGCTGATTCCTCTTCCACGTCCGGCGACTACTTTTTTATCTGCTCGGCCATGGTCCCCTATAAACGGCTGGACTTGGCCATCGAGGCCTGTCACCGGCTGGGGCGGCGCCTCGTGATTGCGGGCAAAGGTCCCGAGCGCGAACGGCTGGAGGCCCTGGCGGCGCCTTATCAGGAGATTGAATTCACGCAGGGTTGGATCAGTGATGAACGCCTGCGGGATTTATATGCCAACGCGCGCGCTTTTCTCTTCCCGGGCGAAGAGGATTTCGGCATCGCCCCCATTGAAGCCATGGCCTGTGGCCGACCGGTCATTGCCTATGCCCGTGGCGGCGCTCTCGAAACCGTCGTGGACGGGAAGACGGGTTTCTATTTCCACTCGCAAACCATTGACGGAATGATTGAGGCGATTCAGCGCTTTGAAAAAATGTCTTTTGAGGCAAATGTCATCCGCGCCCATGCCGAATCGTTCGGTCGGCGCCGCTTCAGAAATGAAATGAGCGATTTCATTGAAACCGCTCTCAATCAATATACATAAGGAGCCACCCTCATGCTTTGCCTTCACTCACTTTCCACTCCATTGCTTGCGCTGAGCCTGCTTGCGACGGGGTCAGTATTCGGCGCCACGACGGGAGACTATCCGATTCAACCCGTCCCCTTTACTGGCGTCAAGATCACCGGCGGATTCTGGGCGCCGCGCATGGAAACCAATCACAAAGTCACCGTGCCCTATTCGTTCCAAAAATGCGAGGAAACGGGTCGCATCTCAAATTTCGCCAAAGCCGGCGGGCTGATGGAAGGCGACTTCGAGGGCATCTACTTCAACGATTCCGACGTGTTCAAAATCATTGAAGGCGCCGCCTATTGCCTGTCCCTCGAACAGGATCCGAAACTCGAAGCCTATGTGGATGATGTGATCGACAAAATCGCCGCCGCCCAGGAAGAGGATGGGTATCTGTACACGCACCGGACGCTGAATCAGCGCAAGGATCCCTCTCTGCGCGAACGCCGCTGGGAAGACCTGGGGAGCGCTCATGAACTGTATAACATCGGCCACATGTACGAGGCGGCGGTCGCCTACTATCAGGCCACCGGCAAGCGCAAATTCCTGGACGTGGCCATCAAGAGCGCGGATCTGGTGGACCAGGTCTTTGGTCCCGACAAGAAAATCGGCGTGCCCGGCCATGAAGAAATAGAAATCGGCCTGGCCCGTCTCTATCGGGCCACCGGCGAGGAGCGATACCTCACACTGGCCAAATTCTTTCTGGATATGCGGGGACGCGCTGACAAACGTAAGATATATGGTGATTATGCGCAGGACCACAAACCTGTCGTCGAGCAAGCCGAAGCCGTCGGCCATGCCGTCCGCGCCGGTTATCTGTATGCCGGCATGGCCGACGTGGCGGCCCTGACAGGGGACCAGGATTATATCTCGGCGATCGGACGCATCTGGGAGGATGTGGTTTCGGGCAAGCTGGCCCTGACCGGCGGGATTGGCGCCCGCCACGCGGGCGAGGCCTTCGGCGAACGTTTTGAGCTGCCCAACAAGACCGCGTACAACGAAACCTGCGCGGCCATCGCCAACGCCATGTGGAACCATCGCCTGTTCCTCCTCCATGGAGACGGCAAGTATATGGATGTCGTCGAACGCATTATTTATAACGGCTTTCTGTCGGGTGTCTCCTTCAGCGGCGACCTGTTCTTCTATCCGAATCCTTTGGAATCGGATGGGCGCTATGCCTTCAATCAGGGCGCGACGGAACGCAAACCCTGGTTCGGATGCTCCTGCTGCCCGGCCAACATTGCCCGGTTCGTGCCCTCCATTCCCGGATACGCCTACGCGGTGGACGGTTCAGATATTTTCGTGAATCTTTATTTGGGCGGACGGGCGACCATCACGACCGATCGTGGCGCTGTCCAATTACTCATGGAGACCGAATACCCCTGGGATGGCCGTGTCCGCGTCCTGGTGGAACCCGAGAAGTCCGGCGAGTTTGAGTTGCGCCTGCGCATTCCCGGATGGGCGCTCAATACGCCGGCGCCCGGGGGGCTATACGCCTATCAGAAGGAGGATTCGGCGAAACCCTCCATCAAAGTCAATGATCAGTCCGTGCCTTTGGCCATGGAAAAAGGCTTCGCCCTTGTGCGCCGCTCCTGGAAAAAAGGCGACACGGTGGATCTGAATCTGCCCATGGCCGTCCGTCGGGTGCTGTGCCACGAAAACGTAAAGGACAATGTTGGCAAGGTGGCTTTTGAGCGAGGCCCGATCGTCTATTGTTTCGAGGATGTGGATCAGGAAGGATCGGTTCTTGAGATGGCCGTGCCGGACATGGAACGGATGACGGCGCGGTATCGGGATGATGTCCTCCAGGGTTTGGTGGTCCTGACGGGCGCGGGATTCTTCAAGGAACGTGGCGACGATAACGCGCTCTACACACAGCGCCGTCCCGTCATGGCCGTGCCCTATTATGCCTGGAATCATCGAGGCGCCGGCGGGATGGCTGTCTGGGTGCATCAAAGGACCGAATCACTGCCGGATCCCCCGAAACGCACCATCGCTTCGCAAAGCGTCGCCACGGCCTCCCATTGCGGGCAAAATGACACCATCACCGCCATTCAGGACCAGGCCGAGCCGAAGGATTCGGGCGACCACTCCATCGCCCGCCTGACATTCTGGCCCCACAAGGGACAGACGGAATGGATCGAATACGCATTCGCAAAGCCGACCCTGGTTGCCGGCGCCGGGATCTATTGGTTCGATGACACGGGCTCAGGGCAATGTCGCGTCCCCACATCCTGGAAACTTTTATACAAAGCGGGCGATAACTGGCTCCCGGTCAAGACGACGACCCCATTCGGCGTCGCGGAAGATCAGTATAACGAAGTCACGTTCGAGGCGGTCGAAACCACAGGGCTGCGAGCGGTGATCGAATTGCAGGCGGACTTTTCCGGGGGCGTTCTGGAGTGGATCGTCATGGAAGAGAAATAGACGCAAAACCCAGGAGCGGGGCCCGCCCTTGACAATTCGCGGGCGGGGGACTAGCATTCGAATTCAGTCTATTGACCAATTGAAATTCGGCGCGGCGGACCACGGCCCGGTGGCGACGATTTCACATATCACGTGTTCCAGACAGAAGGAGTCTTTCCATCATGAAAACCCAAATTGCCGGTCGCGTGTTTGTTCTGGGCGACAATATCGACACGGATCAGATCATCCCCGCGGAACATCTCGTATATCGGTTAAGTGACCCGGAGGAACGCAAATTGTATGGGAAATACGCCTTGAGCGGCACGCCCATCGAACAGGCGGGCCTTCCCGACGGGGGGATTCCTTTCATTGCCGACGGCAAGACCACCTCTGAATTCAACATTATCATCGCCGGGAAAAACTTTGGATGCGGCTCCTCCCGTGAACACGCTCCCTTCGCTCTGCGCGAAGCCGGGGTTGAACTGGTAATCGCTGAATTCTATGCCCGCATTTTCTACCGCAATTGCGTCAACGGCGGCTATCTCGCTCCCGTTGAGACGCCCGAACGGCTCGTGGACCACATCAAAACGGGCGAACAGGCAGTTGTGGATCTCGACGCCTGTACCCTCGAATTGCCGGAATCAGGACAGACGTTCAAACTCAATTCGCTGGGCGATATTTTGTCCATTCTCCAAGCGGGCGATGTCTTTGAGTACGCCCGAAGCGCCGGACTGATGGCATAATCCCATACAAACCGAAAACAAGGAGTATTCGCATGGACCAACTGCTCACGGGACTCCAACATTATGTGATGGCCGGCAGTCACGCTATGGCCTTCTTTTTCGGATTTCTGGTTTTCTTTTGCATGGCCGGGATTGCCAGCCGGTGGGATGTGAAGATCGCCTGGGGCGCCAGCGCCCTCGCCATCGCCTACATGCTGTTGCGCGTCTATTGGGGCTTTATGTAAACGCCCGCGGCGCAGGGACCAAAGGACGGGCATGATGCTGGAATGGATTCTCAACGAAAGGCTGGTCACGGGAGGGCTGATGGCGGGCGCCGTGATGGGGCCGCTGGCGGGATGGTTTCTGAGACGCCTTGCGCAGAGACGGGGCAAACCCGTTGACAGCCTGCGCGCCGCAGCCTGGATGGTTGCCGTCGCCGGTCCCTCCCTTCTGGTCGCCTGGGGTGTCTATAACTTCGTCGTGGAATCATTCGGTCTGGATCGCTTAGCATCCGTCGGAATCAATGCCGTCTTTTTCGCAGGGCTGGGAATTGGCCTGGGGACAGCGTATTGCCGACACCAACGAGTCCAACGCTGATAAACAATCCAAAGACCTGGCCAATCGGCCGGATCGTTTCTGGAGCAATGTTCAAGTGAGTTGTTCATGCCCATAAAAAATGGACACAGCAAATGATAAAAATGGCGTCGGGGCGCGGTGGATTCTTTTTTTTCGAACCATGAAGAATAGAAGGAAAAGAAGATGGTTGCGCTTATCGCCAAGGCGCGAAGGCGCAAAACAAGCCGGGGGCGGCGCGATGGCTGCTTTTTCAAACGCCAAGGCGCGAAGACGCAAAGAACTGTGGGGGGCGGCGGCGATGCCCTATAA
>JADFCT010000411.1 GCA_017161665.1 Candidatus Sumerlaeota bacterium | reverse complement strand
AACGTCCCGACATATCCAGCAATTGTCTTCTGTTGGATACCGAATTCGGACCGAATATCCCGCGGAGGAACCTGGGGTGTAAATCGTTTGATGTCAACCGCCATGGGCATCACCACGATCCGGTCTTCACGCACGCCCAGATTGACAAACGAACGCTTCAGCGGGTGCGAGACGACGATCAGCCAGTCCGCTCCCCGTAGCAGTCTGTTTTCGAAAATTCGTCCGATCTCGGGAAAATGAAGTCGTGACGTCTGCTCATCCACCAGGTGGGCATTGGCCTCCAGAATGCGGGGGATGCCATGGCGTTTGGCAAGCCGGGCGCCCGCATAGGCATACAACGAATAGCGCTCATAAATCACATCGGGGGGCTCTACGGCGTATTCGTCTTTTAATGCGCGGGCCATGAGGTGGTTATTAAAAATCAGACGCAGATCGGACCCTATGACCTTGCTCTTAAAACGGGGAATCACTCTGAAATCCAACCCGGTGTTGAGGGTTTCATCGCCGCCGCGGTTGGGTGTGAATACCTTGACCTTATGCCCCATCTCCATCAGCATCCGACAGGTCTCCCGGACATGGGTGGAACACCCCTTGCGCCCCAGAACGGGAATGCCGTGATCGGGGCATATATACCAAATTTTCATAACGACTGCTTTTCCCTTTTCATCCCAACCCTGCAGAAACGCTGCCGCGCCAATTCCCAAAACAGGTTGACATACTGGGAGACTGAAGGCGCTCCCCCACTCTACGCCTCTGACAAAAAACGGATTTTGAGGGGAGAGTTGCAGAATGACAAGGGCTTTCTTGCAGAATATCAAAGCCCAGCTAATTCATTTGGACAGGAACCCGTCGTGGGCGCGCCCACGGCAGTCAAGGCGGTCCCGGACTTCCCCCCCACCGAATCCCATTCGGCCTCTATCCCCCTGGCCAAGCGCCCCGGCGCGCCAGACCGCCATGGACGGATCGAGAGCGAAAGCATCCAGAGGTCAGAGTCAAAAAAACAATAATTTTCTGTGTGCTTCTGCGCGCACTATGGCTTGAAAATGGCTTCGGAACGGAATACGATTCTGGCGGGAGCCGGGTATTGGGCCGCACAATCCGTATGCATCTTCCTTCGACGATTGAATCCTATGCGGCGTTGCTGATGCCGAGGAGAAGGCTCCTCTGCAGGAACATCCCTCTATAATACGAAAGGAAAGAATCATGAAGCATCACATGGTATGGACGGCTGCGGCACTGGCCATTTCGTTCTCCCCCGCCTGCCCTGCCGCCATCGAAACGGTCATCGCCCACAACGGCGCGGCATCGGCAAATCCGGAGTTCACATTCAAAGATGCGCCCCAGCCGTCTAAAAATGACGCGGGAACTCAAGCGACCTTCGTCCTGATCGACGGTCGGCGCGACGGGAATGGTGGTGGGCTGGAGAAACTCCACGACGGCTTGATTCCAGTCAGTGAAGACCAGCCCGTTGAAAACTTCTTTTTTGCCGCCGGCACGTCGGGGGGGCGTCTCCTGATCGACCTCGGCAAAGCCATCACCATCCGGCAAGTCAACACGTATTCATGGCACGCGAACACGCGCGGGCCCCAGGTGTATCAACTCTATGCAAGCGATGGCCCGTCCGAGGGTTTTGTGGAACGTCCCACGCATGGAACCGATCCCACTTCCCAGGGCTGGAAGGCAATCGCATCTGTCGATACGCGTCCCAAAAGCGGTTCGATGGGCGGCCAATACGCGGTCAGTGTTCGCGATACCGCCGGGGCCCTGGGCGCCTATCGCTATTTGCTGTTTGACATCTCCCCAACGGAACGGACCGACCCGTTCGGCAACACGTTTTTCAGCGAAATTGATGTGGTCAGCGACACGCCTGACAAGGCAATGGTCGCCACGCCCGCTGGAGGGCGACGCGCGCAAACAGGCGACGCCGACGCCGGGGTTGAGGTCGTTGAAATGGAGGAGGGAAAATTCCAGGTTGTAATCGACACAACCGACGCCCCCGACCTGACCGAATGGGCGCGCAAAGAGTTGGCCCCTGTCGTGCGGAAATGGTACCCTAAACTGGTGAGCATGTTGCCGAGTGACGGATACGAAGCGCCCACCCGGGTTCGCATCGAATTCAGCGAAAGTATGCGAGGCGTGGCCGCAACCGGCGGCTCGCTTATCCGCTGCGCCGCCAGTTGGTTTCGCCGTGAATTGACCGGCGAGGCTAAGGGCGCGGTTGTTCACGAATTGGTCCACGTCGTCCAGAACTATGGCCGGGCGCGCCGAACCAATCCCAATCCTTCCCGCACCCCCGGTTGGCTGGTGGAAGGCATTCCCGACTATATCCGCTGGTTCCTGTATGAGCCACATACGCGCGGCGCGGAGATTACAAGTCGGAACCTCGCGCAGGCCAACTACGACGGCAGTTATCGGATCAGCGGCAATTTCATCGACTGGGTCACTCGGACTCACGACAAGGACATTGTCCGTAAATTAAATGCGGCGGCGCGCGAAGGGCGCTATCAGGACGCGCTATGGGAAGAGTATACCGGCCTTTCGTTGGCGAAACTCAATGACGCCTGGAAAGGGGCCATGAAGCAAAAGGTCGCCGAGGACGCGAAGCACAACACACTGACCGAAGAGGAGAAGGCCGCCGGCTGGCAACTCCTGTTCAACGGCAAAACGCTCGATGGCTGGAGTAACTTCAAGCGAGACGACATCCGTCCCGGCTGGCAGGCGCGCCAGGACGCCCTCGTCTGTGTGGATCCCCACAACGCCGGCGATCTTTGCACCAAGGAGTCGTTCGACTGGTTCGAACTCAAACTCGAGTACAACATCTCGCCCGCCGGCAACAGCGGCATTATCTTCCACGCCACGGACGAGGGTGGCGCCGTCTGGGCGACCGGTCCCGAATTCCAGCTCGAGGATAACGCAGAAGCCAGCGATCCGGTTCGATGCGGCTGGCTCTACGGGCTCTATCAGCCGCCGATCGATCCCACGACCGGCAAAACGCTCGACGCCACCCAACCGGCGGGCCAATGGAATCAGGTTCGCCTGCTGGTGTCGCCCGAGAAATGCGTCCACGAAATCAATGGCGTCAAATACTTCGAGTATGTCCTGGGAAGCGATGACTTCAAGGAACGCGTTGCCAAAAGCAAATTCGGCAGAATGCCCCTTTTCGCGAAATCGAACAAAGGCTACATC
>JADFCT010000410.1 GCA_017161665.1 Candidatus Sumerlaeota bacterium | reverse complement strand
ATCATAGGAAGGGATCGGCGTGCCGCTGGCGCCCAGGACGGACGGAGCGGTGACGATGAGCGCCAGGAGAACAAGGGCGGCGATTCCTGAATGCATGTTCCGGTTCATCATGAGTATCCTTTATGCGACTTTTCCGTCCCCGTTTTGGATAGATTTCTGGACGGATATGGCTTCCATCGTAATCACAAATCGTTGGGAAGGCAAACCCAAACCGGGGCCTTTGGGCAGGGGCTGTGATACTCCTTTTTTATTTAATGCGTTTTCGGATGGAGTGGGGGAGAGTCCCGACGATGGCGAAAGCCAAAAGAATCCATTCTCGCAGTGACAGGGGGCGTCGGCGCAGGCTTTGAAAGAAGAATGAACGGGCTTTTCGCCAATCGCCCGATTTCAGACATTCGGCTCCGGAGAAGGCCCAGGCGCCTGCAATTCGGTGGCGCCGGAGACGCCGCAAATCACCAAGACTCAGTCGCTCGGTATTTTCCGGCGCCGTGAAGACGCGATCAATCGCCCGCATGGTTTCATGGATCTGGGGCCCCCATTCTCGGGTGGCGCTGTCCGGTCTCTGACGATATTCCAGGATGGGCTGGCCACCGATATAAAGCCAGTTTCCCTGTTTCGCCACGCGGGTCCACAGTTCCCAATCCTCCGCCATTCGCAAATCGGCGCAATAGCCGCCGACTGTGCGGAGCGCATCGGCGCGGGTCAGGACGACGCCGGGATTGACCACAAAATTGGCCTTCAGCAAATCCCGCAAAATGAATCCCGAAGGGCGGGCGGCCAGAAGAGGAGCGGCTTCGGGACCGGTTACCCGTCCTGTCGCGTCCATTACCACGCCTTCACCATAAGCCACCACGGTCGAAGGCTCCGACCGGGCGCCTGCCAGCAGTCGCTCTAAAGCATCCGGCCGCCAGCGGTCATCGGCGTCGAGAAAAGCGATCCACTCTCCCCGGGCTACGGCGATACCGCGGTTGCGGGCAGAGGAGACGCCGGCGTTTGGCTGTTCAATTGGTTGGATGCGGGGGGAGTCGAACTGTTTGATCCGCGCCCCCGTATCGTCCGTGGAGCCGTCGTTTACAATAATCAACTCCCAATCCGTCAGGGTTTGGGCCAGAACGCTGTCGATGGCTTCCGTCACATAGTGGGCGACATTATAGGCGGGCATGATGATGGAAATCACGGGACGAGCAGGGGGAACGGTCATGGGCGCCGTCCTTGTCCTGCCTGAGCCAGGGCGCGCCAATCCACGGCGTCCACTAATTTCTGCCAATGAAAGCGCAAGGAATAATCGCGAGCGGCCTTGCAGGTTCCGGGGGCCTCGGGCGTCGCCAGCGCGTCAGCCAACCGCTCGGCATAGTCCTCGATTTCCGATAAAAGCAGCCCTTCCCGGCTTTCCGAGGTGATGCCCATGGCGCCGAAAGGGGTGCTCAACACCCTTTGGCCACAGGCCATGGCCTCCAGGATCTTCAGGCGCGTGCCACCGCCGCTGGTCAATGGCGCCAGAACCCAGTGGGCCAGCCGGTTATGGGCCGCCATGTCATCGACTTCTCCCGCCACGATGACCTGCTCGTGTCCGTAAGCCCAAGCGGGGGGGCGTCGGCCCACAATCAGCAATGTCGCCTCGGGGCGCCGCTGTCGCACTGTTGGCCAGGCTTGCTCCAAAAGATATCGCAGCGCTTGAGTGTTTGGCGGATAGTCCAGCGTTCCACAGAACAGGGCCACCGTTCGCCCGGTCAATCCGTAGCGCGTCAGAAGCGCCGGGTCCGGCGTGCCGGGCTGAAAACGATTCGCATCCACCCCATTGGGCAGGAGAAGGGCGTCTCGTCCATAGTAGGATTGAAAGAGGGCGCGGTCGTTTTCCGATACGGCCAGAATCGCGGAAGCGTGCCGGCATAAATACCCTTCAAAGGATCGGACGACTTTTGAGAGGAGTTTTTGCCCGGACAGACGGAATCGATCCGCCTCCAGATTGTGAGCATCATAGACGATGGCGGCGCCGATGGCGCGGGCGGGACCGACGATCATGCGGGACTGATACGGCATACTGACGAGGATCAGATCGGGCGGATCGTCTCGCAGAGTCTGTTGATAGACACGGCGGAAGTCGCCATTATAGAAATACCCCCTGCGCGGGATATGCCGATAGCCCAGCCAATCGATGCCGCCCGTCTCGTCCGGCGTCATGGGAATGGGGCGCGCGGCGAGGAGCCGAGTCCGTCCGGTGTTCAGAGCGGCGAGGGCGCGCGCAACTTCAACGGTGCGCACGGCGCCGCCGGACGTCGGTGGCCAGACGGCATAGGGCGAACAGATCATGATATTCAGGGAAGCATTTGGCATTTCGTTTTCGTGGAACTTTTTCCCTAAAGCCCCTTTCGGATGATGGCGTCCAAGCGATTCAAAACGGTCCTGGAATCCAACTGTCCCGTTTGGCTTCGGCGCAGGACCAGGTAGTCCTCCTCAAAAGCGAAAGTGCTCCATTGGCCCGAATTGAGAAGGGCTTTGACGCGATCGACAAACACCTGTCGCCCCGTCAAAGGCCACCAACGTCGCTCTTCATTGATCGATGCCAAATCGAGGACGATATATTCAGCATCCCGGATTTGATCGAATTCGTAAATGTGCAGGCGATTCGTCAAGTGAACGCCCAGACAACTCTGGGCCGAAACGCGGGCATTTGGCGGGATGCGGGCGATGATGTCTCGTCCTGTTTCATAGCGATCCTGCCGTTTGTATTTATCCCGGGGATAGGACTTGGTGAAAAACATTTCACCGCCCCAATAACAGAATAACACCGAGGCGACCCCCATCGCGCCGATGACAAAGGCGGCCCAGGGGCGCCAGGTGATCGGACGGCTCGATCGGCATCGACTCAGTTTGCGGCCCAGTTTTCGAAAATGGATCCACCCCGCTGCGGCGGATACATAGACGAACGGGGCAACGGAAAAAGAATAGTGGAGATTGAATCCGTGCTGTCGTTCACTTTCAGCCAATAAATTCGCGCCCAGGGCCGGGGCCGCCACCAGCAGTTCCATGGGCGCCAGCATGGAAAGGAACAGGGTGGGGCCGAACATTTGTAGTACGGCTTCGATTCGAGCGACGCTGAGCAGGTTGCTCAGGGTTGCAATGGGATGTGTCGTCATGAGGATAAGCGTCTGTCCCAGACTCGCGTTCCGGGCGTCGCCTTCCAGGAACGATTCCACCAGGTAGATATACCGTTCCGTATGCCGAT
>JADFCT010000409.1 GCA_017161665.1 Candidatus Sumerlaeota bacterium | reverse complement strand
GACGGAAGGAAACCAGTTTGACGGGATGGTTTCGCCGCAATTCCCTGCACAGGAGCGTGGTGTAATGGGCAATGCCGCCCCGATAGGGATACGTGGGGCCCAGGATACAAATGGTCTTCGGATTGGACAACGGCCTGTTCACCTCATCATCGCCATGCGGTAGTCTTTGTCCGGGAAGCGAGGAAAGGAACGGGCGGTCATTTCGGCCAATCGCGACACGGTACGCTGGTCAAACTGTTCCTTCAGGCCTTCCAGATCGCAATTGGTGGTGACCAGAATGGGTTTATCGGTTTCATAGCGGCCGTTGATGATCAGATAGATGCGTTCACAGAGCCACTTGCTGCGGTCTCGCACCGGATCCAGGACGCGTCCTTCCACGCCCAGATCGTCCAGGACCAACAGGTCCGGCTCGCGCGTGTCGTCGATCAGTTCGGATTCGGTCACGCCGGCATTGATTCCATAGGAGGCCCTGATCTTTTTGAGGAATTCCGGCACGTTGCAATACAGGCCGGTATAGCCGGCGCGGATCACCTCGCGCAGAATGGAAATGGCGATGTGTGTCTTGCCGGATCCGACGCCGCCCACCAGGCGGAGGCCGTCCATCTTATAGCCCTGGTTCAGTTTAAAGTATTCGACGTAGGCGCGAGCCGCGTCCCGCACTTCTTTTTGCGCCTTCAGAGTGGTGTGAAAGGTTTCCAGATTTTTTGTGTCGTACTTTTGGGGAATCCGCGCCCGTCGCAATCGTCCTTCCAGCATCATCGTGTCGGCGTCGGCCTTGACGAGATTCTCAGGCATCCAGGCGCCGAATTCGATTTCCTCTTTCGGTGGCTGTTGGTCGGTGTTGTTTTTCGATGAACCCGTCATGACATTTGCCCGGAGGCCTCTTTCGTTTTTTCCTTCAGGATAACCAGATCGCGGATGACATCGCGAAGCAGAGGTGATTGCGTTTGCGCCGCGCGGGCGAAAGCGTCGCGAATGTGTTCCAGGCGAAACCGTCCCGCGATGAGGGTCAGCTCGTCAAGCACAAATGAATTGACCCGCGCCCCGAAGGTGTTGATATAGGCGTCCACGACCAGTGAAACCCGGTTATCCGCCGCGGCGTCGGGAAGAACCCGGTCATCGAGATAGCGGAGATGTTCCACCTTCTGGACCTCCAGGGCCGCCAGGCGTTGGCGGATTTCCTCGACATCCATCGGCGGTTCCATGGGCAGCAGGAATTGAAACATCCCTTCCTCTTCGGCATGATCCGGCAGGTAGCAGCGGATCATCTTCCTCTTATGAAAGCCCTTGATGACCCGTTCGACGATGGGAGGGTCCAGGCCCACGGCTTCGGCCAGGGCGTTCACTGAAATTGTGAAGGTATCGGGGCGGGCGTTTTGGGCGCAATCCGTTTCAACCATCTTTTTGAAGACCGTCCAGGCTTCGCGGCGCACTTTTGTGTTCAGATATTTCGGATACCCGGCCACCTCCAGCCACAAGGGCGATTCGGCGGTCGGTTCATTCAAGATTCGTGGAGACATAGAGCGAAACCCTCATGCGGTGTGTCTTTGAGTTATCGGCGCGAAAATCAGTCCTGCCGCGCCGGTGGGAAGATTTCAACGGTCACGGTTCGGCGTCCCCATTCCAGAGCCTCGGAATGGGACGAAAAAAACAGGTCCATGCGGGCCGGTCCCTGAATGGCGCCGCCGCGGTCGGCCACCGTGCCCCATCCATAACCGGGGATGTAAACGCGCGTGCCAAAAGGATAGTACGTCGTGTCCGCGGCAATGGTTCCATCCTGTGGTCGCCAGAGCCAGGGCAGGATCACCCGGAAGGGGATGAGATAAGGGCGCTGGAGGCTGTCCCAGGACAGGAGGCCCGGATGAACCTCGCGCGGGAAATCGTTGGACGCCGTTCGGCCGGTGTAGGGGGCGCCGGAGCGGGTATATTTGTTCCAGAAATTCAGATACAAAAACCGAGCGCTGCCCCGACGCCAGCCACAGCATTGTCCACAGGGGCAATAGGCCGTTACCTCCACCCTTCGGGTTCTTCCCAAGGGTTCCGGTCTCAACGAACAGGAGATGAAAAAACACATCCAGCCCGTAATGAACGTGAAAGAGCAGATGTAAAGCAGTGTGCGCATCAAGTGGAGTGGTCCTTGGTCGGGAGCAATGAGAACCGGAGTCGGGCGGCGCGTCATGGACGGGCGAAATTAAAGGTCACTTCAAAGGTCACATAGTCCTTGGTAATATTGACGGGCAAGTCAACGAACTTGGAGTTCTGGACCGCTTGGATGGCGTATTGATCCCGGGTTGGATCCTGGGTGCTTTTCAGGATTTGGATATTAGTCAGCGTGCCGTCCTTTTGAACACGGAAAGCGACGGTGCAGGTGACATTGGCGGTATAGAGCCCTTCCGGTAGTGTGAAGTTCTGTTGGAGGACACGGGACGCCGCAGTCAGATAAAAATCAGGTAACAGCCGTGACGCTTCCGATTCGTCGCTGACCCCCACCGGTTCATCCGGTTTGAGGGGTTGCCGCGTCGGGGTTGGGTTCGTGTTCGGCGTCAGGACCGGCCGTTTGGGCGTGGTCGCGCGGGGGGTGGTGGCTTTGGGAATGTAGGGTGTCAGCACCGTGCGCGGCGTCAACGTCGGGGTCCGCTTCACCGTCGGTTTGGGTGTCGTGGTTTTTTTCGGTGTGGGCGTCTTCGTCGGCTTGGGCGTCTGCTTTTTGGGCGTCGCTGTTTTTTTCGGCGTCGGAGGTTTGGTTTTGACGGCCTTGGGCTTTTCCGGCGTTTTGGGCGGTGGCGGCGTTTGCGTCACGACGGTCTTGGGCGTTTCTTTGGGGGGTGTTTGAATCGGCTCGGAGACCTCGGGGACCGGCGTGGCGAAGGCGACGGCAATGCGCTTGGGTTGGTTGAGCTTCAAACGCGGCTGAATCATGGACAAGCCCCCGATGACGATCAGGGCCAGGACGTGACAGACAAATGAGATAAAGATCAATCGTTGCATGGTTCAACAACCTCAGCGTTTTATAGAAGGTTATGCCTCCGGGCGCGTCGCTTCAAGACCAAAAAAACGCGAGGCGTCGTTCCGGGCGCCTCCCGGACCTGTCCAGGAGGGTTAAGATTATTTAGCCGGCTGAAGCCGGCTAAATAACCCCAACCATCTCGGGCAGGGGCGGGGTTCACTCGGGCAGGGGCGGGGTACACCCGGGCAGGTGTGGGATACGCCCGGGCAGGGGCGGGGG
>JADFCT010000408.1 GCA_017161665.1 Candidatus Sumerlaeota bacterium | reverse complement strand
AACTGGACCGGCTCAAACGCGAGGAGGCGGAACGCGTCGAGCAATTCGAGATGGAACGGGATCGGTATCAACGGCTTTATGAACAGTATGAACGCGAGCGGAAAGACTTCAAGAAAACGATCCTCGAAGAGAAAAAGAAGATCCTCGATCTGGCGAAAGCCGACGTGGAGCGACGCATTGCGGGCCTGCCGACAAAGGACGAACTGAATCGCGCCCGGCAGGAACTGCGACGGGATCAGGAGACTTTGCGCGCCGATCTGTCGAAGATGACAAAGCCAGCGGCGCCGCCCGAAGAGGTGGCGCGGCTGCGGAAGGGCAGTCGCGTGATTGTCGAGGGGATGAGCGATATCGGACAGATCTTAATGATCAATGACAATAAGGGCCGGGCGACGGTTCAAATCAAGGGCCTGACCATGGAGTTCCCCATGACGCGGCTGCGCCCGCCGGCGCCGGAAGAAAAACAGGCCGCCAAAGAAGCGGTCCGGGCGGCCCAGGCGAGCCGGCGCGGCGGCGTGCGTGTGGTCAAGCGTCCCGACAGCGACATGAAATTGGAACTGGATCTCCACGGCATGTTCGTGGAGGACGCCATTGAGTTGGTGGACCAGTATCTAAGCGACGCGGCCCTCTATCATGCCCAATCGGTTCGCCTTTGCCATGGCCTCGGCACGGGTCGCCTCCGTCGCGGCGTCCATGAATTTCTAAAAAAACATTCCCTGGTCAAAAACTATCGTTATGGCCAGGCGAATGAAGGTGGCGCCGGAGTGACCATCGTGACTCTGCGCGATTAAAAAACATCACTGGGAGGATCGTATCATGAAAGCTGTCGGATATCATCGGTCATTGCCGATTTCGGATCCGGAATCGCTTCTGGATCTTGAATTGCCCGATCCGTCGCCCTCCGGTCGGGATGTGCTGGTTCAGGTCCGGGCGGTCGCCGTCAATCCGGTGGATATGAAGATTCGTCTGCGCGCCGCGCCGGCCCCTGGCGAAGCCAAGGTGCTGGGCTGGGACGCCAGCGGGGTCGTGGTCGCGACGGGGCCGGATGTGACCGGCTTCCAGGCCGGCGACGAGGTCTGGTATGCGGGCGCCATTGATCGACCGGGCTGCAATTCCGAATGGCATCTTGTTGATGAGCGCCTGGTGGCCCGGAAGCCCCAATCGCTGGATCATGCCCGGGCGGCGGCGCTCCCTCTGACGACCATCACGGCCTGGGAGATCTTGTTTGATCGCTTCGCCATCGCTCCGGGCAAGCGCCCCGACAGCGGTTCGCTGCTGATCGTCGGCGGGGCGGGCGGTGTGGGTTCGATCATGATTCAACTCGCCCGGCGTCTCACCGGCATGACCGTTATCGCCACGGCATCGCGTCCTGAAACGCGGGAATGGGTCCAGTCTCTGGGAGCGCATCACGTGATCGATCACAGCCGTCCCCTGTCCGAAGAACTGGCCGCGGCCGGCATCCCTTCCGTCACCCACGTGGCGAGCCTGACCCACACGGACGCGCATTATGAGGAGATCGTCCGGGCGCTGGCGCCGCAGGGGAAACTGGCCTTGATCGACGATCCCGGCCCCATCAATGTCAATCTGCTCAAGCAGAAAAGCCTTTCCCTCCATTGGGAACTGATGTTCACCCGCTCGTTGTTTCAGACGCCGGACATGATCGCTCAGCAGCGCCTGTTGGCGGAAACGGCGGCGCTGGTGGACGCCGGTCTGATTCAAACGACTTTCCGAGAACATTATGGCGCCATCAACGCGGCGAACCTCAAACGGGCGCACGCGACCATCGAAAGCGGACGCGCCATCGGCAAGATTGTCCTGGAAGGTTTTTAATCGATTCATGTCGGCTTCCCCCATGTGTTCTCCTTTGATCATCGGTTCACTGCGCGCGCTGACGCCGATGATCCCCGCGCCCATGTGTGGCATTTCCGATCGCGCCATGCGGGAACTGGCCCGCGAGATGGGCTGCGAACTGGTCATGACCGAAATGATCAGCGCCGAGGGTTTCCGGCGGCGGGATCGAAAAACACAGAATCTGATCGACGCCGAGGGCGAGCGGGCGCCGGTGGGCGTTCAGCTCTTTGGCGACAACCCCGAGGCCTTTGGCGAGTCGGCGCGGATTCTGGAGGATCAGGGCGTCGCCCTGGTGGACATCAACGCCGGTTGCCCCGCGCGCAAGGTGGTCGGCTCCAACGGGGGGAGCGCCCTGTTGAAGGATCTCCCCCTGCTGGGCCGCATTCTTCAGGCGGCCCGGGCGGCCACGTCGCTTCCCCTGACGCTCAAATATCGCTCGGGCTGGGACGTGGATTCCCTGGTCTATCTCGATGTGGCGCGCCTGGCCGAAGGGGAAGGCATCGACGCCGTGACGCTCCATCCGCGCACACGGGCGCAGGGGTTTTCGGGACATTCCAATTGGGAGCATATCGCCGAGGTGAAGGACGCGGTCCGGCTACCGGTGATTGGCAATGGCGACATCACCTCGGGCGCCGACGCCCGCGCCATGGTGACGCAGACGGGCTGCGACGCGGTCATGATTGGCCGGGCCTATATGGGCGCGCCCTGGATTTTGCGCGCCGCCATTCAGGCCCTGACGACCGACGCGGTGGACGAGGTGATTGATCGTCCCCCTTCCGTGGCCGAGCGGCTGGAAATGCTGATGCGCCATGGGCGCCGGATGGCCGAGCGCAAAGGCGAGCGCCGGGGCGTCATCGAATCACGGAAGCTGGTCACCGGCTATCTCAAGGGTGTGCGCAACTCCCGTCCCCTGCGCATGAGCCTTATGCGCGTCGAAACACTGGAGGGCATGGAGGAACAGATCGAAATCCATCACCCCCATCTGACCGATGGCCTGTAGCGCTTGTTTTTTTCTATGCATTGATCCATGTCCATACAAATGGACACAACAAATGATGAAAATGGCGCCGGGTCTCGACGCGATGGATTTTTTTAACGAGAAGACGCCAAGACACAAAGCACGCTGGGGCCCAGCGCGATGGGTTCTTTTCAAACGCCAAGGCGCAAAGGCGCGAAGCACGCTGGGGCCCAGCGCGATGGGTTCTTTTCAAACGCCAAGACGCAAAGGCGCAAAGGCGCGAAGACGCAAGGCGCCCCTGGGCGCGGCGCCGCTGTCCGAACAGGCCCGCGCCCCAGAAGCCAAACATCCGCCAAGCCCCGATAGGGGTGACACATAATAGCCCAGGGTGGAGCGACCGATAGGGAGCGGAGCCCTGGGT
>JADFCT010000407.1 GCA_017161665.1 Candidatus Sumerlaeota bacterium | reverse complement strand
CGTGACGGCGCCGACGGCCTGCCCGCCAGTGAATCCACATTTTCGAACGCGTTGCCCATGAACGGCCTACGGCGCTCACAACAAATCATGAAAAGAATGCTGGAGCCCCGACGACGATTCTGAAGCCCCTGGAGGCGCCCCCTCTGCGTTCCCTATGTCTCTGCTGATTTTATTCACCACTGATACAGATAATGCGAGGACATCCAGTCGAAAAAATGATTGCCGACAGTCTGAAAAAACCTCAGTGCAATTCGTCTTCCAGCTCATCGCCAAGGTTTTCGGCTTTGGATGGTTTCGGGGATTCCGTCAAGTCATCCAGCAAGTCCAGTCCATCGGCATCCGAAGAAGCGCTCGTCGCAATCACCCGCAGTTGGGAGAAGGTGGATTCGCTTTTCAACAAATCATCTTCAATGAACTCATCTTCCGCATACTGACGCTTGGGCATTTTGTCTTCCACTGCTTTGGGGGGGGCCTTGCGCCGGGAGGCCTTTTCACGGGCCGGGGGCGCCGCTTCCGTCGCTCCCTCTGTATCCGTAGGACTGATAATCACCTGCCGGCGTCCTTCCCGCCCCGTGCTGAACGTGGTCACCCCGTCAAACCCTTTCAGACAGTTGTGAACGAACTTCCGCTCCACGGAGCCCATGGGACTCAACCGCTCGGCCTGATGATTTTGGACCACGCGCTTGGCCACACGACGCGCCATGGACCCCAGTTTGTCAAACTTGCGGGAACGATAGTTTTCCACATCCACCAGGATTTTCGGCGTGCTGTACACCAGACGGGACATGGCCCGGATCAACCAGTGCTGGATCGAGTCCAGCGTCTGACCGTCGCGCCCGATCAACAGGGAACTGTGCGGGCCGGTGATCTCCAGAATAATGGCCTGTTCGTCCGGCAGGATCTCCACTTGGCCTTCCACGCCCATGGCGCTCAACATCCGCCGCAACAGGGCGGCGGATTCCTGGGCCACAAAGGATCGCGCCACATGGGCCCGAATACAAACCCCTTCGTTTTCCTCGGACGTTTCGTCCTCGGTTTGATCTCGGTTGTCCTCTAAAATTTCCATTTCCAACGCGTCAACGGGTAACTTCAGCGCGTCGGCCGCCCGCTCCAGGGCCTCTACAGCCGTCGAAGCCGAGAAAATCATTCGTGCCATATATATCATCTCCTACACTGACAGATCAATCATTTCACTACAGAGCAGCGATAGGGTGTGGCGCTGATCGAAAGACCCTTACACACACGCAAACCAAACAGAATTCACACAAAATGTCTGGCGGCCATGGGACAAATCATCCCTGCTCCATCCTATTAAACCCGATTGTGTACCTTCGTTTTAAAAAAGATTAGAAGACGGTATGGGTGAAGTCAAACACATAAAATTGCTTCGGCCTGGATTTTGCTGAGTCACATTGTCCCTTGATCGTCCGAAGCGAGCCGGGGATATTCCTTTACCCATCATCATGAAGAAGGAGCGACGCCGACCATGAGTGTGCGGACCCTGGCATGGGAAGAGAATGCGGTCCTCCTGCTGGACCAGACGCGACTGCCTCGCGAAAAAACGTACCTGCGGATCGATAATCCCCAGACGATGTGGCAGGCCATCAAGCAACTGAGTGTGCGCGGAGCGCCCGCCATTGGAGACGCCGCCGCCTTCGGCCTCTACTTGGGCATCCGGGACTCGAACGCCGACTCGTTCGACGCCTTTTACGCAGAAGTCGAGGCCATGGCGCGCTACCTGGCGTCCTCCCGCCCCACAGCGGTCAACCTGTTCTGGGCCCTGGACCGAATGAAGCGCGTGGCGGCCGCCGATCCCACAGCCACCGTTTCGGCCATCAAAGATAAACTGCTCGCCGAAGCCCAGGCCATACTGGCCGAGGACCTCGACACCTGCAAAGCCATCGGGCGCCATGCCGAGCCGCTGATCCCCGATGGCGGAACCGTGCTGACCCATTGCAACGCCGGAGGGCTGGCCACGGCGGGTTATGGAACCGCCCTGGCGGGGATCTATACAGCCCACGAATCGGGCAAATCCGTCGCGGTCTTCGCCGATGAAACGCGCCCCCTCCTTCAGGGCGCCCGCATCACGGCCTTCGAACTCATGGAAGCCGGCGTGCCCGTCACGGTCATTTGTGACAACATGGCGCCTGTCGTCCTGCGAGAAGGTAAAATCGACCTGGTCATCGTGGGCGCCGACCGGATCGCCGCCAACGGCGACGCGGCCAATAAAATCGGCACCTATGGCGTGGCCCTGGCGGCGCGGGAACACGACATCCCCTTTTATGTGGCCGCCCCCCTTTCGACCATTGATCGGAACCTGGCCGACGGCTCCCTCATCCCCATTGAAGAACGCGACGGCGATGAAGTCGTACATTGGGGACAGGTTCCCACCGCGCCCGAAGGCGTTCGGGTCTATAATCCCGCCTTCGACGTGACACCACAAGCGCTGATTGCGGGGATCATAACCGAGGTCGGCGTCCTGAGAGCGCCGTTTACGGATTCGATCCGGCAGGCCTTTGAGCCATCCACCGGTTGAGACACGCTTATGATTCCGTTCTTTCCGATCGCTTACCTGGCCCTCCTGGTCGGAATCGGTCTGTGGCGACGACGCCCTCTCCACGACGAATGTGATTTTTTCCTGGCCGGCCGCTCCGGCGGCGCCCTGATGATCGCCGGCTCCCTGACCGCCACCATTCTGGGCGCCTTCGGTATGATGGGGGTGGCCGGCATGGCCTGGCAAACGGGCATGACGGCCGGATGGTACCTGTGGGGCGGCGCCTTGGGCATGATTGCGCTGGGCGCGGGTTTGTGGCGCCGACTGAACCTCGGCCAGGTGTATTCCCTGCCCGAAGCCATGGGCCTCGCATACGGCGCCCCGACGCGCCGCGTGGCGGCCGGGCTGATCGTCACAGCCTGGATCAGCCTGATCGGCGCGCAAATGATTGCGGCCGGCAAAATCCTGAATTTCATGATCACCCGCTCGGGTTGGGGCGGAATCGGGGGCGATCGGATCGAGCCGTTCATCATCGCCGTGGGGGGCATCTTTATCGCTTATACCTGTTTGGGCGGTCAGCATTCGATTCTGAAAACAGACATCCTCCAGGCCGCGTTCATCCTCGTCGCCTTGATGACAATGGCGGGAAAACTCACCCTCGACGGCGCATGGGCGCAGCCGTCGGCGCTGAGCGGCGCCGCCCCCTTTCCCTTCGGCGGCGACTGGACATGGAGC
>JADFCT010000406.1 GCA_017161665.1 Candidatus Sumerlaeota bacterium | reverse complement strand
GATGCACAGTCGCGCGCCCGATTCAATGATAAGTCCCAGGGGGTTAGGAGAATGCCCAAAGAACCGGTGGCTGGGCGGACAAAAACAGATGCTGACGTCCTGTTTAGCCATCCAGGCCATCTCCTCAGCGCTCGCATAATGGGCATGGACCGCCAGGGACGGGCCCCGACCAAAACCACAGCGCGCCAGCCAGGCCACCGGGCTCATCCCCGGCGCCCGCCAGGCGTCGGCCAAAACCCCCAGGCTCTCCAGGAAATCACGGATCGGCCCCCGGCCCGTCCGGCAGAAGGTGTCTTCTTCCATCGTTTCCGCCACATGAACGCAGACCGGCTCACCTAACCGAGCGGACCGCTCCAGTGTTTGCATCATCAGATTTTCCGAGACCGTATAGGGGGCATGGGGGCTGAGGGCGTAATGCAGTCCCGGGGGAGGCGGCGCCGCGCGCCGGCTCAGCGCCGCCGCCAGCCGCTCCTCCGCCCGAAAGGGATCGAGAGAAATCAGTTCCTGAAACAAGGTAATTCGAGGGCCGGCCCCTGCGGCCGTATCCAGGAGGGGACGATCGGCCAGGGGATCCGCGCCAATGGCGCCCAGACAGGTGACGCCGGCCGCGAGGCTTTCCTCGGCGCAATGTTGGACCGATCGGGCCACCCGGGACGCGTCCCACCCGGCCCGTTTCGCCATCAGTTCCCGCAACCAGTCCGTGAAGTGGGGCGTCGGTTCGATGGCGCCGGCCAGATCCGTCAATTCCGGATGGGTATGGGCATTGATGAGACCCGGAAGGATAACAGCGGCTCCGTAGTCCACAACGTCGGCCTCGCCTGAAGCCGCGCCCCACTGGGCGCGCAGATTCTTCCAGGCTTGACAGTCCGTCACCGTCCCCCCGTGACAGACCACCGCGCCATCGCGGATGGAGACGCCGGGCTCCGGAACGACCCATCGGGCGCGAAAGATCCGGGGCGCCCGGGTCACGACGGCGCCTTTTCTTTGGTGGAAGCGCTGCGGAAATGGCGCAGCCACTGGACGGCGCTCAGCCCCAGATAAACCGCTCCGGCAAACAGAACGATCACCGGGCCGGTGGGCAGATCACTCGTATAACTGATGGTGACGCCACCGGACACAAAGAGCATACACAGCACCGAGGCCACCACCATCATCTGCCAAAGGCGACGGGTGAAAAATCCGGCGATGGCCGCCGGGAGGGTCAACAACGCGATGACCATGATCACGCCCACCACGCGTACCAGCAGCACGATGGTGAGGGCCGTCAGAATCAGCAGAAGCATATAGTATCGCTCGACGCGCAGCCCCCGGGCGCGGGCAAACTCCTCATCAAAGCAGATGAGCAGCAATTCCTTATGGAAATAAATAGCGACCGTCAGAATTACCCCATCCAGAAAAAGAACGGCCCAGACCTGCCCGCCCGTGACCAGCAGAATATTCCCGAACAGTTCGCTTTCGAGATCGAAGACGCCCGGCGTCTTGTGGAGCAGGAGCAGTCCGCTCCCCATGCCGATCACCCAGACGGCGCCGATGACCGTATCTTCGCGCTGGTTGGAAAAGAGGGTGACCAGCCCGATAACGATCGCCGCCACCACCGCCGCCCCCATCCGACCCACATCCAGAGGCAACCAGTCCCAACCGTTGACATTGCGCAGAAACAGAGCCAGGCCCACCCCACCCAGAATGCAATGGGCAATGGCCCCGGCAATATAGGTGATCCGGCGGGCAACCACATAACTTCCCACCACTCCGAACGCAATCCCGGACAAAAGACCGATGATCATTGTATAGCGAAGAAAAGGAAGATTGGGATCGGCAAGATCACGAAAAAAGTCAGGCATGAACAAGGCCTTTCGCGCTTGTATCCGTCAAGAATCAGATCCGATCGCTCGGAAAAGGTATTCGAGAGGAAGCGCCTCTTTCGGCGCAATGTTTTTTTTCAAGCGCGCTCGCTACGGAAAGGTCGCGTCAACATGCCCCGCAGGCTGCGCCACTGCCATTCCGCACGGTCTTCGATCAGACCCAATTCCAGTTCGCGCGGTTCGGCCCGCAAGCGAAAGGTTCGAAACAGACGATCCCACACCGACAGCACACTGCCGTAATTGGAGTTGGTTTCCGGCTGCCAGTTGGAATGATGCGCCCAATGCATCCACGGGGTTGGGATGATCCAACGCAAGGCCGCGTCGAGGCGGCGGGGAATGGCGACATTGCTGTGATGAAAAAGGATGACGGGCAAAAGCATGGATTCATACAGCAGGAATTGCGTCATGGTCAACCCGATCAACGGGAGTATGGCGAGTCGAGCGATGGAGGAAAGCACAATCTCAACCGTATGAAACCGCACGGCGGTGGTGGCGTCCACTTCGCGGTCCGCATGATGTACCGAATGGAAACGCCATAACAGAGGGGTTTCATGGTTGAGCACATGCCAGAGATACATCCAGCCATCAAAAAGAATCAGGCCCAATACCCATTCGACCCCGATGGGAAGCGACAGCCAATGGAGCAAGCCGAAGGGCGCCTGGCGCGCCCATTCGGTGACGGCCAGCAGAGCGGCGCCAAACAGTGTCACGGTGACCACGGTATTGAGCAGCCCCAGCCCGATATTGGAAAGCCCATGGCTCCAGCGGCGCGTCCGGCCCAGGAAGGTCGGCGCAATGGATTCACCGATCCAAAGCAGTACCAACACCGACGCGGCCAGGGCGGGTTTGGCCGTTGTCAGCCAGGTCCAGCGCTCTTCAATGCCATTCATGCATCCCGTTCCTTCCTTCGACCGATCCGGCCATCGTAAGAGAGGGGCCAAACGATATGCCCCCCTCACAAAGAAATGTATCTGCTGTTTCCAGCAAACGCAATCCCTGGGATGCCGATAGGCATTGAAGGCCTGGAGCGACGGTCACCGGTCTGTTTTGGAAAGCCCCCCACACACCTATCGGCGCGCTTGAGTGGGGCGGGGGTGGATCGGTCTGCTGACCGCCAAGGGCGAGGGGTTGTCGCGCCGCGTGCGGCAACCCCTCGAACGTTCAGGCCTGGATGCTCGTTATTCTCAAACGCCCCTCCCTCCCCACCACACACCGCGCAGCAGGCCAAAGAGTCCGACAATGGCCGCGACGATTCCAAGAACGAGGAGCCAAATGGTCTTGTCGGTAGGTGAACCGGTGAAAAGCTCTGAGAGACTGGAGCTGATGGATTCCGAGGCTTTGACACCCCAGATGATCAACACAATCCC
>JADFCT010000405.1 GCA_017161665.1 Candidatus Sumerlaeota bacterium | reverse complement strand
CAAAGGGATATGTTTGTTTCGAAGATCGACCGGAGACACTTTCTGAAAGTTCTGAGCGCGGGACTGGGCGCCACCGTGACGGCGCCGCTGCTTTGGGGCGCCGCCAAACCCAAATCCGCCAGCCGGCCGGATATTGTCCTGATCATGGCCGATGACATGGGTTTTTCGGATATTGGTTGTTATGGCGGTGAAATCCAGACGCCGAATCTGGACGCGCTGGCCCAGGGCGGCGTGCGGCTGACCCAGTTTTACAACACGGCGCGATGCTGTCCCACCCGGGCCAGTCTGATGACGGGGCTTTATCCCCATCAGGCGGGCATGGGACACATGGAAGGCGACCAGAATCATCCCGGTTATACCGGCGGATTGAACGACCGATGCCGAACCATCGCCGAAGTGCTGCGGACAGCCGGCTATGGAACCTATATGAGCGGCAAATGGCATGTGACCAAACACACCGGGATCTGGAGTGGCGATCCGAATCGCCAGTCGAAACACAACTGGCCCTGTCAGCGCGGATTCGATCACTTCTATGGAACGATCACCGGCGCCGGCAGTTTCTATGATCCCGTGACGCTGACGCGGGACAATGAACCGATCGAGCCGGACGCGGATAAATTCTACTACACGGACGCCATCGCGGAGAACGCCGTAACGTATATCCAGGGGCATCATCGCGAGCGCAGGGACGATCCCTTTTTCTGCTATGTCGCCTTTACCGCGCCCCACTGGCCCCTTCACGCCCTGGAAGAAGATATTGATCGCTATAAAGGACGCTATGATGGCGGCTGGGACGCCCTGCGCACCACCCGGCTGGAGCGAATGCGGGAGATGGGCGTCGTGGACCCGGGATGGGAATTGTCCGACCGCATTGCGTCGGTCCAACCGTGGACGGAGGCGAACGACAAGGCTTGGCAGGCGCGGCGCATGGAGGTCTATGCCGCTCAGATTGACCGGATGGATCAAGGGATTGGCCGGATCGTTCAGGCCCTGAAGAAAATGGGGCGGCTGGATCAGGCGCTGATCCTCTTCCTGGCTGATAACGGCGGCTGCGCAGAAGAACTCTCCGGCGGATGGCGGGGGCTGTTTATCCCCCCAAAGACCCGCGACGGCCGGGATGTCATCCTGGGCAATGAACATCGCGACCAGATGCCCGGCGGGGAGACGACCTATCAAAGCTACGGGCGGCCATGGGCCAACGCCAGCAACACCCCGTTCCGTTTCTTCAAACACTTCGTCCATGAAGGCGGGATTTCCTCGCCCCTCATTGCCCACTGGCCCGATCGCATCGCTGGCGGCGGAAAGTGGCGAAAGGATCCGGCCCATCTGATCGATATCATGGCCACCTGTGTGGAGGTGTCGGGCGCGACGTATCCGGACAAGGTCGAGGGGCGCTGGATTCATCCCATGGAAGGAAAAAGCCTGATGCCGGTCTTCGATGGCCGGGGATTGAAGGAACGAACCCTTTTCTTTGAACACGAAGGCAACCGGGCCGTCCGACGAGGAAAATGGAAACTCGTGGCTCGGGGACGCCTGGGCCCGTGGGAACTTTATGACATGGAAGCGGACCGCACGGAAACCCGGGATCTCGCCGAACGCTATCCCGATAAAGTCCGTGAAATGTCCGATCAGTGGTATGTATGGGCCGAGCGCGCCCACGTTTTGCCGTGGCCGTAAGGCAAACAAAAAAAAGGGTCCAGGGACCTTAAGTCCCTGGCAGGGGGTCTGGGGGACGGCGTCCTCCAGTTGCTTACCCATATTAAATTTCAAAATTGTTTTTTCCTATGGAATCTCTCTTTTATATCGCGCTGTATGGCGCGTATTTTGTTTTTATGGCCCTGCTCTTGGTGGGGTGTGGATTGGCTGTGGCGCCGCGGGTGGAATCGGCGCGCTGGCGCGACTGGCTGTGGGCGATGACGGTTCGTTACGCCCTGGGTCTGAGCGTGGTTTCCGCTTATGTGATCTGGCTGGGGCTGGCGGGCTGGATTGGCGCCGCGACGGTCTGGGCCGGCGCCATTGGCTGGGGGGCGATGGGTTTTGGACGGTGGCGCGCCATGGGGAAGGGGACGCCCCCCTGGCGGGGATCGCAATGGCGCGCCCGTCTGCGGGCCATGCCGCTGGACCGACGGCTCTTGACGCTCATGGTGACGACGGCTTTGGGAACCTTGTCGCTGAATGTTCTGATCGGCGGCCTGGCGCCGGATGTGGGACAGGACTCCATGTGGTATCATCTGTCCGTTCCCATGCAGTGGGCGCTGACGGGATGGGCCGAGGCCATGCCCACCGTGTTTCCTTCCAATTATCCGCTGGCCATGGAGGCCGTTTACGCCGCCCTTCTGACCTTACTGGACGAACCGGCCTGTTCCGTCCTGGGAGCGCAATCGACGCTGGCGTTTTTGTGGGGCGGTGTCCTCGTGGGGTGGCG
This sequence comes from Candidatus Sumerlaeota bacterium, assembly GCA_017161665.1. Taxonomy (GTDB): domain Bacteria; phylum Sumerlaeota; class Sumerlaeia; order JADFCT01; family JADFCT01; genus JADFCT01. Next base: position 805 of record JADFCT010000405.1, on the reverse strand, counting down.
GGCGCGGGGATGGATCGGCGCCCTGACGGGGGCGGCGCTGTGGGCGCCGGCGATGGGCGCTTTTTTCGGGATCGCGCCGGTGGGCGTCAAAAACGACCGCATGGCCATCCTGACCTTGCTCTGCGGATTTGTGTTGATGGTGGAAGGGCTGATGGCGGATCGGCGCCGGGATGGACGGCGCTGGGCATTGGCGGGATTCCTGTTGGGAACAGCCGTCGCTTCGAAGATGGTGGTTTTGGCCTATGGCGGCGCCGCGGTGGCGGGATGCCTGGGCGCTATGCTGTTTGCGCGACATGAGGGGCGGATGGAATGGCGAGCGAACCTTCGGGATGTTTTATATGCGGGAGTGATTCTGGGGGCCGCCGGCGCCGGGGCCTATCTGCCGTGGGCGATTCGGGGCTGCCTGTATGGTGGGGATCCGGTTTTTCCCTTCGGGGGCGGCGTGTTTGGCATACGGCCGGAATACGAGCCGGCCCTCGCCGCCTTGCGGGAACTGAACGCCATGTTCCCGTTTACGACGGACGGTCTTCGTGCGGCCGTGACGTCACTGGGCGCAAAGACGCGAATGGCTTTCCTCACCCGCGACGCCTTGTTCGGGATTATTGTCGTGGCCGTGGTCGCCGGGCTGATCCGGCGCGATGGGCCGCGACGGGCGCAAGCAATGGCCTGGCTGATGTGCGCCTTTGTCTTCATGATGATCGACCAGCGGGATGAGGCGCTGATCCGATATTTCTCGATTTGTTATCCTCTGGGCCTGTTCCTGGTTGTGGATTTGTTCGGGGTGATCTGGCGACGGGCCGTCCGA
>JADFCT010000404.1 GCA_017161665.1 Candidatus Sumerlaeota bacterium | reverse complement strand
ATTGGCCTGAAGTATAAGATTATTGCGCAAGGGCCGGGTGGGGAGTACCGGGAAGTCCCGGAGACCTACCCCTTCCAGTCGGGCCAGCGGTTTCGTCTCGTCTTCGAATCAAACCTGACGGGCTATCTCTACATTTTCCAGAAGGGATCGAATACCAAAGGGTCGCGCCTGTTCCCGGATCCGCGCATCAATGGGGGGCAGAATCAGGTCGAGGCCTTCCAGGAAGTCATGATACCGTATTCCGGCTGGTTCCGGTTCGACAATACGGTCGGGATTGAGGAACTCATTGTCTTTGTGACGCCGCAGCGCCTGGACACATTTGATAATCTACAAGTCGGCGCCGGGGGGCAGATGGCGGAAAACAACTGGCAGGTGGTCACGGCCGCCACATCAGACAATCAGCCGGCCCGGCCGGATGGCGCGCGGGGCCTGAATGCTCCTTCGGCGGGAGCGGCAGAAGCCGCCGCCGGAGAGGGAACGCCTGACGGCGCCGGAGCGTCTCGTGAAGAAGCCGCGTCCGAGCCTGGGGCTCGCAATATTGTCTTTGAAGGTCCGGATACGGCGCCGCCGCCGGTGGTCGCTCCGCCGGCCGAAAGCCAACCCGCGCCGCCACCGCAGCAGCCGCTGGTTTACACGCCGCCTATGGTGGAGCCGAACAATTGGGACGTCAACGCGCCGTCTTCGGCGTATGCGGTCGAGGCCGCGCCCATGCTGATCCACCATATCCGGCTTCAGCATAATCCATAAGGCGAACAGGCAAGGGCGTTTCCCCGCCCCTAACGAATAGGCGTAGAGATCCAATCGGCTCTCTACGCCTATTTGATTTCAGGGCATTACATTGCGGCAGACCAAAAAATCCATTTCCGCACATCCCCCCATGGGGCCCCGGTATTCGTGACTGCTTGAACGGCAGGGATATGGAAAAGAAATAACTGCTCCACTGCAATGAACGAGCAATGTAGCCGGCGAACAATAGGAGCCCCACGCATCGAGCGGAACCGGGCGCCCGCCCATCTCGGATAAAATCAGGTCAAAAACCGGGTTGACTTCCCCATCGCAGATCCGCTTTTCTGTCACGGCAACGCCATATACGATAAGGTTCCTCCGGAATGACTCACACCGCCTTACGAGAGATTTGCCGAATTTGTTCGAGCTCCTTGTTTGTTCTGTTTTTATTTGCATTGACCCTATTCCCTGTCCGGGCAGAAGTCGTGGCGGATGGGGTGACATTGGTTCCCCTGACAGATGACGGGAAAACTGAATCGGTCGCTTGGTCGCCGCGAGGCGATCAGGCGCTCGTTGTTCGTTCCTTTTCCCGCTCGCAGCGTCAGTTGTTTCTCATGAATGCGGATGGGGGCGAAGAAAAGTCCATTACCCCCATCGGAAATCCCTTCTATGCCGAGTGGTCCTGGAGCGGTGATAAAATCGCCTATCTCTTCTCAAACGCTCCAATTGCAACGAGCCAGGGACAGGTTTATATTTACGACGTGGCATCGGGGGAAACCATCAAGGGGTCCAAACCCATGATGCGCGGCGAACTGGACGAAGAAGATGGCCCCGTCTGGTCCGCTGATGATCGCTATATCGCATACCAGACATTCCCGTCGCTGACCCGGAAGCGTCAGGTTTGGGTTATGGATACGATCACGGGGAAAAACTGGCAATTGCTGGCCGATCGCATCCAAGTCAATGGGCCGCGGTGGTCACCGGTGGAGCCCCATCGTCTGGTCGCCTTAGTCAATAACTCCGGCGCCGGTTATGATGTGGCGACCGTCAACGCCGACAGTTCGGCGTATCGGCAAATTCTGGATGTGGGCGGCCGATCGGTCTTTACGGATCGCCCCCGCTGGCGCCCCGATGGGGGATTGATTGTTTTTAAGTACGATGGTGAGATGTTGGAATCCGAACAGGCCCGGCGCCTGGAAGATTGTTGGGCCGCCAAACCCGACGGCAGCCGGACTTGGAATGTGACTCGGGCCTCCTCACCCGTGACGGAGGAACAACTGGACCTGGTCTCCCTGGACTGGTCATGGGATGGACGCTATGTCCTGTCCCGGGGACGGCGATTTGATCAACAGGGCAATCGGATCAATGCGGTCTATCTGATTGATCCCATCGCCGGAACTCGTCAGGTCATCATGACGACCGACCCCCGAAACGATTCGGCCTATGAATCCTATGATCACGCCCGATGGTCTTATGACGGCAGCCGGTTGGCCATTGCTGTTGAGCGACGCACGGTGCGCAACTGGGGAGGCGAGCCCACCTTCGAGTCCCCTCGGTCGGTTTTGCGAATCTACGACGTCGATAAAGGCGCGAGTGAAGATATTCTGACCTTCGATGTCGATCAGGACCGGAAAAGCATCGTCGCCGGTTTCGATCGTGAAGATATGGAAACATTCACCTGGGCCCCGGACAATCGTTCCATTCTATTGTCCATCCGTAAAATCATCAGCGCCGAAAACCGGAACTACCAGCCCGATGTCTATCGTCTGGAATTGCCGGATCGCCTGATTTCACCGGCGGCCGCGCAGCGCCTGGGCCCGCCCATTGGCCCCGGAATTTCGGCGCCTGGCGAGGGGCGTCCCCTTTCGGAGTCCCAGCCAGCGGCTGAGGCGCCGGCGCCAACGCCCCCCTCGCAGCAGGTTTCATCCCCCAATGATGAACAACCGGTTTCCGTGTCCGCCGATGGACAGGTTACCGTAACCATTCGTCCCCAGAACATCACCGTTCAGGAGGCCATGCAATCGCTGCCTTCATCCTATGGGGCTTATATCACGGAAAACACAGCGCGCAATGTCATGATCTTTAAGGGGCCTGCCGATGTGCTGGCAGAATTCAAAAGCGATCTGGCCTTGATCGACACCGCAGCGCCCCACATCCTCGTCGATTTGTTGGCCGTGGAATTGACGGATGAGGCCAATCGCAGTCTGGGACTGGACTGGACGTATGCCAAGGGACGGTTCGCCTATTTTCAACCCGAGGGCGCCGCGGTGCGTGATTTGACACCGGATCCGGAACTGGCGGGAATGCTGACCTATCCAGGCGCGGGACAGGCCTTTTATCAGGGCGTTGGAAAACTGCCCCGCGAGTTTTTCGTCCGCCTCAATGCCATGGTCAAAGACGGACACGCGACGATCCTTGCCAATCCGCGCACCGTTTCCATGAGCGGGTCCAAATCCTCCATCCAAATACGAAAAGTGCTGAACTTCTTCTTCAACGAGGGCTTTG
>JADFCT010000403.1 GCA_017161665.1 Candidatus Sumerlaeota bacterium | reverse complement strand
TACCGCTTATAGCGATCCCGCGGCTTGAGAGAATCAATCTGACGCCGCGCATCACTGATCTTGGCGCTCAGATTCATCGCGATGTCCAGCGAGGGATCCATCTGCAGAGCGCTACGCCAAGACTGGATAGCTCGATTGAGAAGAATTTTCGCCTCCTGATAATCATTGAAGCTACCAATGTCCTCGCGGGTGAAGGAACTGCGATAGGAACTGATATGGAGGAGCGCCTGATTGTAGTCCGCTGTGCCGGTATCCGCCAACTGGCGGGCGGCCTGACGGTTTTCGTTGATCTGCTTGGCCAGTTCCGTCCGGGCCTTGCCGATCAGCGCGTCGGCCTCTTCGGCAATCACGCCGATGTTGCGATACTTGGCCAAAAGGTCCTCGGCGCCATTGAGCGCCACCACAAAATTCTGACTGTTAAACGCAGTCTTCACGTTTTGGAGTTTGGCCTGAGCCACGGCCAGAACAGCCTGCGTCGCCACTTTATTGTCCGGATCTTTCGACAAAACGAAGCCCAGTTCCTTTTCGGCAATGGCGTCGAGGCCTTCGGATCGACACCAGAGCGCCAATTCCGCCAGTCGGGTATAGCGATCTTCCAGCAGTTTCGTGTTCTCGGCCAGGATATCCTCCTCCGTCCGCATCGGGTCGGAAGCGGTGTTGGTGGTAATCTGCGTGTCGGCGATAATGGCTTGGCGCTTGAGGATATACTCATACCCGATGGCCGGTTCGCGATCGCCTTCCGGGAATCGTTCCAGATATTGATTGTAAATGTTCAGCGCCGCCGGGTAGTCGCCCTCCTCGGCCGCCTGTTGCTGGGTACGCAGGAAAGCGTTCTCCAATCGCGCGGAAACGCCATAGGGGTCCTTTTCTTTGGCGTCATAGACGGCGACAAAATGCAGCAAAGCCTTCCGGAAATCGTCGGCTTCATAAAAGGCGTTGCCGGCCTGCGCCCGAAGCGCCATGTCATCGGGGTTGGCGTCGGCCTGACTCTGATAATACGCGGCGACCTGGTCCAGATTCACGCGATCCTTTTCCCAACTTTGAATCAGCTGACGACGGACCGCATCGTTGTTGGGATCCAGTTCCAGCGCCTTTTCAAAGTGTTTGGCCGCATTCACACGGTCGATATGATCCAGCGAATTCATGCCCCACTGATAGTAGAACGATTTCAAGCGTTCCTGCAAAAGCGTTTGCTGCCGGTTGGTCATTTCCATGGAACCGATACGCTTATATTGATCCGCGGCTTCGACAAATTTAGCATCCCGGGTGAGCGCGTGCGCCTCCTCAAGCATCTGATCAATGTCGGCCACGGCTTGTTCCTGTTCAGCTTTCGCCTGTCCCTCCATGCGGGCGCGGACCTCGGCAATTTGTTTCTCAACGGTCACCGCATCGGCCCCCGCCTGGCGAGCCTGCTCAAAGGCCTTCAACGCCTCTTCCAACCGCCCTCGCTTCAAGTGATCGGTGGCAATGGCCAGATACGTGTCGCCGGCATCCTGCTTAATAATCTCCTTGATGGCCGATCGGGGAATGGTCTTGCGCCCTGTGTGGGTGATGACCACAACGGAACCGGGATTCCCCGGATCATCCTGGACAATACCAACCACTTTGACGCCCGTATGGGTTATCACTTGATCGGCCCAGGCCGAAGACATGACCAGCAGGGATAAGGCGACAGACAAACAAACAATATTCATTTTTTTCATCAGGATTGTCCTTTCAAATTCCAATGTTTATGTCTTTTGAATATACCGTTTGCGCGCCGCTGTCAATGCGTATCGCCCCCACTTTTCCCTTGCCCTCCGACCGGAGACTGACTGTAATGAGCGGACACTGGGAAAGGAGGTGGTATGAATGACGAGTGACTGTTACAGTGAGGTGGCTGCCGGCTAGCGGGCTGTCGCTGTGTGTGGCGCGACAGAAGTCTCCGACCGGCGATATCCCGCCCGTCGAGTTTCCGCAGCCCACCGTTTTGTAACCGCCCCCGCTCCCGGTCGCGCCTGGAGCGGGGGCGCTTTCTTCCGTGGAGGCGTCCATGTCGGGCCTGAATCTTCGAGCCATTTTCGAATCCCACTACCCCCAGGCCTTTGCGGTCGCGGACAATCCATTGTATCAGGCTCTTACGGGCAAGGCCTATCGCTGCTCCGGACGGCCCCTGAAGCCCAAATCCCCCATCCTGCGGTCTGGAACAAAAAGCAAAACTTCGACCATACTCATTTCAATCCTTCTATTAATGACCATCTTTCCGTTGGCTTTCCTGGCGCTCTTTTTTATTCCTGAAAGGAACAATTGGGCGAGGACCTTCCGAACGGAGGCGCAGCAGGGACGGTTGATGGACCTGTATCTGGCCTTTCATTCGGAGGAAATGATCGACGCCCTCCTGGCGCCGTTTGTCCATAAGTACATTCTGCATTATGCGGTGACCGGCGTCATCCTGTTCATTGTATCGATGTTGCTGCTGGTTTTTTCCTCCATGTACCTGATCCTTCTGGGCTTTGGCTGGATGACGGCTTTGATCTGGATGCTCCCCGCCATGCAAACCGAGGCATTGTTCACGGACATCACCTCCCTCATCAACGGCATGAGGGAGGCAGCGCGCCATGACAAAGAAGCGGCGGCGATCGGCCATTCCGTGGGCCGTCCGTTCTCTCTTCTGAGGGAGCAGATGAAGCGACAGGGCGTCGCCATTCTCCTGACGGGTGTCCTCTTCATCTCTGCCCTTGGTTTTTCGGCCACGATCTTTCGTGACAACATGCATTCTTCAAATCACTCAGGCTGGCTCCTGATACTGATCTGGACCCTCACGCCCCTGTTCTGCGCGATCGTCTATCGATTGGCTTACTTCAAAACGATCCAAAACCGTTTCCAGCTGAAGCGACAGGAAGCCATCGGCGTCGCCAATGACTGCCTGCCAACGATTCTGGAACACTATCCGTTTCTGGATGGCTCATGAGTTCGGATGGCGCCGGCCCGGCGCGATGGGAGAGTGGGTGGGGTTATTCGGTGGCCTGTCGCATTTTCTGCCGGGCCCGTTCGGCCTCTTCGGGCGACACCGCGCCCTGTTCTTCGAGTTGATTCAATCGCTCCATTTCCCGCCAGAGTCGATCTTTGGGTTTTTCGGTGAGAAGAGGGTAGGAGGCCAGGGGATTGGCCTTGCCCTTGGCGCCCAGCGTGCCAACCAGCCCGGCGCGCTGCGTCAGATGCAACAAAGCCTGATTTTCTTCTTCCAGGCGATGGATCTCGGC
>JADFCT010000402.1 GCA_017161665.1 Candidatus Sumerlaeota bacterium | reverse complement strand
GGGCCCGCTTCACGCAGCTGTATAATTCCGCCCGCTGTTGTCCCAGCCGCGCATCCTTGATGACCGGTCTGTATCCTTCGCAAGCAGGCATTGGCGATTTTACGACCCGGACTCCGAGTCCCGATCGGGGACCGGGCTATCTGGGCCGGCTCCGTGAAGACTGTGTCACACTGGCCGAAGTCCTCAAGCCGGCGGGCTATGGCTGCTATTATGTCGGCAAATGGCACATGCACCCCGAAACGGGCCCCATCAAGCGGGGCTTTGATGAGTTCTATGGATATACCTTCGATCATTCCCACGATCAGTATGACGCGGATTATTACATACGACTTCCCGAAGGCCGGCCCAAGGAAATCAATCCGCCCCAAGGCGAGTTCTACGCCACCGATGTCTTCAATGACTATTCCCTGGAATTCATCCGCCAAGGGCAAAAGAGCAATAAACCATGGTTTCTTTTTCTGGGCCATTCCTCTCCCCACTTTCCGGTTCAGGCGCCGGCCGAACGAGCCGACACATACGACGCCATCTATCAGCGGGGTTGGGATGTGTTGCGTGAGGAACGCTATGCGCGCATGAAAGCGATCGGACTGGTCAACGGCGATCACTGGAGCCTGACGCCTCGTTCCATTGTGCCGGTGGATCGGGACGATATTGCCAACGGCTATTCGGGGCAGCCGAATCCTGCCTGGGACTCCCTGGACGCCGACCGGAAGAAGGATCTGGCCCGGCGGATGGCTGTGTTCGCGGCCATGGTGGAGGGTGTGGATGTTGGTGTGGGGCGGATCATCGACCACCTGAAAAAAACGGGTGATTTCGAGAACACCCTCATTCTCTTCTTGAGCGACAACGGCGCCTGCTACGAGTGGGGGCCTTTGGGTTTCGACGGCGTGTCTCGTCGTGGCATAAACACCTTGCGCACAGGCGATTCGGTCAGAGAGATCGGTGGTCCTGGTACCCATCAGTCCTACGGCAGCGCCTGGGCCAATCTGGGTAATACTCCCTTTCGGCTATACAAGCATTTTACCCACGAAGGCGGCATCAGCACCCCCTTTATTGCTCACTGGCCGGCCGGCATGGGTCGCCCCAATCAATGGATTCGTCAACCGGCCCATGTCATGGATCTGATGCCCACATTGATCGAAGCGGCGGGCGCCGACTATCCTGAAACCTTTGCCAATCGCAGTGTCACGCCGGCGGAGGGAGTCAGCCTCCTTCCGGCCATGCGGGGCAACGACCTGCCCAAACGCTCGATAGGATTTGAGCATCAGGGCGCGCGCGCCTGGCGTTCCGGCGATTGGAAAATTGTCTGGTCCAAACGGATGCCCCATGCCATCCAATGGGAACTCTACAACCTGGCCGAGGATCGCTGCGAGACCCATGACCTGGCCGCCAAGTATCCCGAGCGCGTGAAAACCATGGCCGCCGAGTGGGAACAATGGGCCCGGCGGGTGGGAGTCATCTACGAGCCGCCCCAGGCAAAGGCCCCGGACGAGTCGCCGCAAATTGCAAACCGTCCGTTGACTATCAGCGGCCGGGTGACCACGCAGGACCGGACCGGGGTGATTGTGGCGCAGGGTGGGGTGGAGAATGGGTATGCGGTCCATCTGATCGATGGGCGGCTTGCCTTTGATGTGCGAATCAAGGGCGCCGTGACCCGGGTGATGGCGAAAGCGGCGGCGCCGGAATCCTTCGAATTTCGCGCGCAGCTGTCGGCCCGGAACATGACGCTGGCCATCAATGGCCAGTCTGTGGCCCGTGGCCCGTCCCCGGGATGGATCCCCGTTCAGCCCAAGGATCCGATGAATATCGGATATGATGCGCTCTCATCGGCCGGAAACTATGAGGGGCCCAACCCCCTGTCGGGCGAGATCAAGGTCTGGGCTGTTCAGACCGAACAGGCGCCGGATTCTTGAAATCCGGCGCCTGTTTCAGCCTCCTGTCCTGAGCGGATCGCGCGGCGACGCGATCAACCGCCTAAGGACAACAAAATCGTAGAACCTTCGGGGACGACTTCAACCGTCGATTCGGATTTCAGGAGTTCTTCAGTTTCCATGATCTCAAGCACCGCCTCCAGGACTTCCGGATCTTCCTGGGCGATTCGGTTCAGCATCTCGCCCACCACGGCTGGCCGCATGGAAGCCGCTTCGGCCATCTTCTGGGAGACCTTGTTCGCCGTTTCGCTTCGGATCAGCCCCACACGGTTTTCCCCATCCTGTTTCATGGCGCTCGTAACCTGAACCAGGCGCTTGACCACTTTTTGTGTAATATTTTCCACCATCTGCTTATCCGTGAAGGCGACCTTGCGGATATAAACGGAACCGAGACGATAGCCCCATTTTTCCGACAGAGGGGAAACCGTGCTGCGAACCGTTCGGCTCAGGGTGTGGCGGTCTTCCAGCATCTTTTCCATCTCCAGATTGCTCAGGACGGAAATGGTGGAACTGGCCACATTGGCCTTGAGGGAGCCTTCGGGATCACTGTTCGTGAAGAGATAGGCGATCGGATCGGCCACCTGGGTTTCATACCAGATACCCACGCCCATGGGGGTGCCTTCTTCCGAGTTGATCATCTGGTTGCGCAAATAGCGCTGGCGCAGGGCCGTGTTGACGACATTGCGTTTGCCGAAGAACGGAACCAGCATGGCCTTGAGGCCGAAGCGGGCGATGGGATACTGAAGCCCCGGCTCGTCAATCGTGCCGAGCACTTTTCCGAAGAGTGTAAAGACCTGCGATTCACATTCGTTGACGACCGCATAGAGGCCGAAAGTGGTGGCCAGGGTCAGGATCAGCGGGATAAAAATCAATCCCAGGACCAGACCGGCAATGATGTATGCAAGTTCCATGACTACTGTCCCTCCTTCGTGCGGGTGATGGCGCCGGCGGTCCGAATGATTCGGCGGGCCCGTCCCATCAGTGGCACGCGTAAGTTGCGCACATAGGTTGTCAAGGAGCCGGCCCCCCCCTCTGTTTTGATCTGAGCCAGCGTGGCGGCCAGTTCCCGCAAGGGGGCCACTTCGGCCTGGGCATTGTTCGTGGCGATTTCCACAGCCCGGCGGCTCATGGTGATTTGTTGTTCAGAGTCCGCGCGCGCTGTGCTGATGTCGGCGGCGACCTGATTGCGTGTGCTGTTGATGGCCGACAGGGCGCGGTCCACTTCGGGGGGCGGATCGATTTCCGTGATCAACGCCGCGTCCAGTTCGATGCCATAGCGCCCCGCCGTGCAGCGGCATTGCTCCTCCATATATTCATTGAG
>JADFCT010000003.1 GCA_017161665.1 Candidatus Sumerlaeota bacterium | reverse complement strand
GATCTTCGGTTGGTTTGGATTGATCAAGGCCGGTATCCTCTTGTTCACCGCGATTGTTTTGTTTCAGCTCATCACGCTGCCCGTTGAGTTCAATGCTTCGACGCGGGCCAAACGCGCCCTTATCGACCTGGGTATCGTTCAGCCGGGTGAAGAGCAAGCCGGTGTGGCCTCCGTTCTCAATGCCGCCGCCATGACCTACGTGGCCGCTGCCGCCAGCGCGGTGGCGACACTGTTGTATTATCTGATGATTTTTGCCGGTGGGTCACGTGACTGAAGCCACACACGCCCAGAGGCCTGAATTCGCAGGAGCGGGCAAGGCCCGCTCCTGTTTTTTCCCCTTTGCTTATCGGTATCTGACTCGTTCGAAAATACAAATACGCTGGCGGACGGGCGTCGGCGCCGTCACGCTTTTTGCCCGCTGCGCGGCAAAAAGCGCGCCGTCGCCTCAGTCGCTATTCCTCAGACCCAGGGCTTCGCTCCCTATCGGTCGCTTCACCCTGGGCTTGTATATGTCGCCGCTTTCGGGGCTTGGCGGATGTTCGAATCCTGGGGCGCGGGCCTTATATGGACGCTGCGCCGCCCCCGACAGTTCTTTGCGTCTTCGCGCCTTTGCGCCTTGGCGTTTAAAAAGATTCCACCGCGCCACGTCTCGTCGTCATTTTCATCATTTGTTGTGTCCATTTTTATGGACATGGGCAACTCTAAAGAATCCCCTGACACCATGACGGAAGAACACACAAACGACCATCCGGAAGTCCATGAGTTTTCGGTCGCCGAGGATGCTGTGGGCGAACGGATTGATTCTGCCATCGCCGCTGAGATCGACGATTTGTCACGAACCGCTGTGCGGAAACTGCTGGATGATGGACAGGTGACCGTCAATGGTGAGACCGTCAAGCCGAAGTACAAACTCCAACCCGGCGATCGGGTTCGCGTCATCGTTCCGCCTCCTACCGCCGAGGAAGCCGCTCAGCCGGAAGACATCCCCATCGACATCATTTATGAAGACGAAGATATCATCGTCATCAACAAAGGCCCGGACATGGTCGTTCATCCAGCGCCCGGGGCCTGGACAGGCACACTGGTCAATGCCCTGCTCCACCACTGCAAGGACCTGTCCGGTATCGGCGGCGTCAAGCGCCCGGGGATTGTCCATCGCATCGATAAAGACACCACCGGGCTTTTGGCTGTGGCCAAGAACGACGCCGCCCACCGCAGCTTGTCCGAACAAATCGTCTCCCGCGACATGAAGCGCGCTTATCGGGCCATCGTCGCCCGAACGATTCTCGAAGACAGTGGTGTTGTGGACGTTCCCATCGGCCGCAGCCGTCGTGACCGAACGCTCATGGCAGTCATGCCTGAGGGACGCGAGGCGCGGACCCACTGGCGTGTTCTCAAGCGAACCCATGGGCTGACGTACATCGAACTTGGACTCGACACCGGCCGGAGTCACCAAATCCGCGTTCACATGCGCCACATCGGCCATCCTGTCATCGGCGACCCCAACTATGGTCCGCCGCCCAAGGAGGTCCTGTCCATGATCCCCAGCAAGGCGCAAACCCTGCAGGGATTGGTTCGCCATCTTCGCCGCCAAATGCTTCATGCCTTCGGACTGCGGCTGATTCATCCGCGAACGGGCGACGTTCGCATTTTTCAGGCTCCTTTACCCAAGGATTTTCAAACCGTTGTGGATCATCTCGTCGACGCGGATTAGGGATGCGTGTTATCAGGCGAGACGGGTCCACGTGTTTGCCTCTCCATCCCACGGTGACGCTCCGGGGGGATGGTACAACGCCCACCTCAATTACCTTCTTGCTCCATCTTGCCTGCATGGAAACGTTCCCTGCGGCATTTGAAGCGCAATCGCTGCTTCTGCGATGGGTGTCTTTCCTTGTGAGCATGGATGGGATCATTGAAACGCTTTCTTTCTCGAAAAAGGCGTTCCTTTCGGAAGATTCTCTGTTGAAACAGACCTCCATACGGAGGATGATTCGCATGTTCGTTTGTGGTGAATATTTTCATAAATGGAGGCGACTGGGGCCCGGTGGCTCTCGCGGTCTTCAAAACCGTTGTGTCGCTTAATTGTGACGGGTGGGTTCGACTCCCATTCGCCTCCGCCATACGCCGGAACAGATTTGCTCCTGTTCGAATTGTTTTGTGGTCCTCTTCTCCCCAGAGTTGGTCCGGCTCGAAGTGAATCATTGCGTTTCGCAGGTGTCGCATGTTCGCCCCATGGCGAGACCCCGCGATGCGACTGCGCCGACCTGTCCCCAACCGTTTCCGTCGTTTGGGGGACTTTTGCCGGGAGTTTCTGATATGGATCCCTATCGCGTCTCACTGCGTTCTGCATCGCGTTTACTGAATTTGCTGGTCTTCGCTTCGTTTGTCGTTTCAGCGCATGGCGAAGCGGTCAATCCTTTTCCCCGCGCGCGATTGGCGCCGGAGCCTGTCCTGCAATGGGACTTTGAAGGGCCTTTCACGAGTTTCACTGCCCTGAACGAATGTTTTGTCGGGATATGTGAGGGCTCTCTGGCCATCAATGCTGTCGGCGAGGATCCCTATTGCGTTTCCCCCGCAATGGAGGTCCGGGGGCCGTTGTCGATTCGTTTTCTGGCCCGCGCGAATGGCGCCGGGCAGGCTCAGATCTTCTGGTCTGAAAAAGGCGTTCCCGGTTTTGCGGAAGAGCGGAGCGTTCGGCTGCCCGTCCAGCGCGATCGCCAGTGGGGAGAGTATGAGGTCTTTCTCAATACCGATGCCACGGTGGATCAGATCCGTATCGACCCTGGTTCCGGAAAGGGTATTATGGAGATCGACTGGATGACCGTGAACCGGCAGCCCCTCCATCCCCTTGAGATCGTCAGCGCGCGGGCCGGAACGGATACCGCTGAAATCGATCTCCATAATCACAGCGACCGACCGATTACCTTTTCAGTTGGGGGAGAATCTCTATCCCTCGCTTCGTCCGAAACGGTTCAACTCAAGCAGCCCCTGACGACCGACCGTTTGTTCAAGCCTGTGTCCTTTTTGATCGAACCGATGGATCCCCAAGGCCTGCCGCCACTTCGCCGAACGGTTTTCGCCTGGCGACCGGATGGGAAGGAAGAATGGATTGAACGAACCAGCGGGCCTCTCACCTTGCGGGTGGCGCCGGATGGCGCGGGCGCTCATGTGGTCCTGGATGGCAGACTCGTTGCCTTGATTTATCCTCTGGTAGCGGTTGAGGGGACCATCCCGCCGCTTCAGTTTACCGGAGGTGACCATCCCACGGATGACGTGACGTTCGCTGGGGGCGATATTCAATTATTGTCGATCAAAATCGAGCAGGATGCATTGCATATTATCCTCAACGCCTCGGTCCCTGTCGAAGGACCGGTTGTGCGGGCCCTTGGCGAACTCGAGCAGGGATTGTTTGCCGGTGTTGAGTACCTGGGGCGACGGGAAGTGTCGTCGTCGCGGTTGGATTTGGAGGGACCCGAGCATATTCGCCACACGCCGAACCGTTATTGGATTACCATGCCGCTGATGTCCATGGTGACCGATCGCGGGACGGTGTCTATGCTTTGGAACGATATGAACCTGCAACCCAGCTATGCTGTGCCCAACTGCTTTGATGGCGCGTCGGACGGTCGCATGGCGATCCGGGGCCAACAGATTAACACGGTTGTCCGTGTGTCAGCGGGGTACGGGCAGGGCGGGCGTCTGGAAAATGAAATCCTTTGGGCCGTCAAGCGGCGTGGGGGACTGCCGCCCATACCTCAATGGCCCCGGCCGGCGAATGAACAATATAAGTTTTGTCTGAAAATCCTCAATGGCCCCTTATGGAATAACGATGGCTGGAGCCATTGTGTCGGTTGGCCGCACCAGTTTTTCGCCGATCATGCGTCGGCGGTCTATCGTCTGACCGGAAAGGCGCCCGATCTGCGTGCGCTGGTTCCAGGGGGGGCGCACATTGAAGACCCCAGCATCTATTTTGTCACCGGACGCGCCGATCAATGGCGCGACCATCTCCGGCAGCGCGCCCGGGCGGTTCTGCGGGAGCAAAAACCGGATGGCTCCTTTCGGTATGACGGCAAGTATCAAAAAGGGCACTTCGAGGACACCGCCAGTGGCCTGTGCGCCATCAAAGCGCGGATGCTGCTGACCGACGCCTATTATAATGGCGACGCGCAGTCACTGGCGGCTGGACTCAAAGCTCTGGAATTTATTGAGCGTTTTCGCACGCCTCGCGGGGCTCAAATCTGGGAGATGCCGCTCCATACGCCCGACCTGCTGGCCGCCGCCCATTTGGTCAAGGTTCATGTCATGGCTTTCGAACTCACCGGCCAGCGGAAATATATTGAGGAAGCCCGCCGTTGGGCGTTAACAGGCGTGCCCTTTATTTACCAATGGAGCGGTAAACCGCTGATGCCCTACACCACAATTGCCGTTCTGGGGGCGACGAATTGGGTGGCCCCTGTCTGGATGGGGATGCCCGTCCAGTGGTGTGGCACGGTCTATGCCGATGCGCTGTTGGATCTGGCCCCGTATGATCAGACGCTGGACTGGCGCCATCTGGCGGAAGGCATCACCGTGGCCTCCATGCAGTTGCAATATCCGGACGGTCCCCATGCCGGCGCTTTGCCCGATGGTTTTATCATGGACGCTCAACTGCGCGTCCCTGCGGACATCAATCCATCGGCCATTGTCCATCTTCAGCGGCGCTTGGAAACAAAACCCACCGGGTTATATGCGGCCCGTCAAGGCGAACGCTTGGTGGTGGCGCCTTTCCCCGTGACCCTGCGAGAGGATTTCGTCTGTGTCGAGGCCGTTGCGGGCGAAACGTATCAACTCCTGATCAATGGGGAACAGGTTCGGGAGGTCCGCTCCAATGGCCGAGATGAAATCAAACTGAAGTGACAGCGCCAAGGCTGACAGCCTGACATTTTAGAAAGGCGGTACCATTCATGCATTTTCAACGGAGAGAATTTCTTAAGATCGGCGCGGCGGCGGGACTGACAGAACTGCTGGGCCCCCGGCTCTATGCGGAAGTGGTTGAATCCATTTCCGATTCCAAAGACACCATCCCGAAGCGCCCCTTGGGCAAGACGGGTGTCGAACTTTCGGTCGTCGGAGTGGGGGGCTTCGCTGTGGTGCGCGAAAGTCAGGAGGATTCCGATCGTTTATGCGCCGAGGCCATTGGTCGTGGCGTCAATTACTTCGATGTCGCGCCTTCCTACGGCAAAGAACAGGAAGCCGAAAAACGATTGGGCGTTTCCCTCGCACCCTACCGAGACAAGGTTTTCATTGCCTGTAAAACCCAGCGGCGTGACAAGAAGGGCGCTCTGGCGGAATTGGAACAGTCGCTGAGAAACCTGAAGACCGATCATATCGATCTTTATCAGATGCACGCCATTCGCGACGTCGAAAAGGATGTGATGGCTGGCGTCGGGGCCGACGGGTGTATGGAGGCCTTCATGGAGGCCAAGCAGAAAGGCATGATCCGGTTCATGGGCTTTTCATCCCATTCGGTCGAAGCGGCTTCTGCGGCCATTAAAACCGGACTGTTTGACACAATCCTTCACCCCACCAATTTCGTTTGCCATTACCAAGGCGCCTTTGATCAAAAACCCACTGAATTGGCGAAGCAACATGGAATGGGACGACTGGCTTTGAAGGCCATGGCTCGAACCCGCTGGGCTCAAGGCGCGGAGCGGACGTATAAGAACTGCTGGTACGAGCCGCTGGACGATCCGTTGTTGGCGGCGTTGGGTGTGCGCTGGACTCTGGGGCAGGGCGTCACAGCCGCCATCCCCCCTGCCGATCTTGCACTGACCCGTCTGGCCATGAATGTGGCGTCCAAAGTAACCGAACTGACGGCTGACGAAGAAACGGCCATGCGCATTTTGGCGCAGCGGCTCGAACCCATCTTTTCCTATAAGGGGGCCTGAGCGAAAGCCAGTTACCTGAAATAGCGCGCCCTATGACTTTCCCGACGAATCCGCATTTCATTTCCTTCATTGTGCCTGCCTACAATGAAGAGAAACTTATTTTATCGTGTCTCCAGAGCCTCCGGGTCTCAGCCCAGGAGGTCATTCCTCCGGACTGGGAATGGGAGATGATTGTCGTCGATAACAATTGCACCGACCGAACGGCGGATCTGGCTGCCGGCGCCGGCGCCCGGGTTGTCTTTGAGGGGATCAATCAGATCGCCCGCGCCCGTAATGCCGGCGCCCGTGAGGCCCGGGGCGATTGGTTCGTTTTTATCGACGCGGATTCGACTTTGACGCCGGGGCTGATGGCCGACACCGTGTCTGCCATGACTGTGGCCGATATTGTTGGGGGAGGCGCCTGGGTGGGATTTCCGGATACGCCTTTCTGGACCGTTCGAGTCAGCGTGGCCTTCTGGAACCGCCTGTCTTCGTTCAAGCAATGGGCCGCCGGTTCCTATGTTTTCTGTCGGGCTGACGTTTTTCGAGCGCTCGGCGGTTTTAGCGATCAAATGTATTTCGCTGAAGAAATCGAATTTAGCGGCAGGGTGGGGGAGTGGGCAGCCAAGGAAAAAATGCGGTTCGTGATCCTTCGCAAGCATCGCATCCTGACTTCCGACCGCAAAGCCCATCTGTATAAAGTCCGGGATTGGCTGCGTCTGGTCTGGCGGTTTATCCAATCGCCACGGCGGGCAGTGCGCGGGAAGGATAAACCGGACATCTGGTACGACGGGCGCCGATGATCGGGGGAGTGATGGCCCCCCTTTGGCGAAGCGGGCCATTCGATTCATGGACTTGGCAGTGGCGTTAACGCCCGTGGACAATGGTGGTGTAGCTTTGGATGCCCAGAAAATTTGTGTGCTGATATTCCACCAAATCGATGTCCTCAATATTGCCGTTGCGCGCAGCTTTGGAGATGCTGGCGTCGCCTTTGGCATACAGGCCGAAATAGTTGGTCATCATGGCCATGCCCTGTTTGGGGCCGACCATCCCAGACGCCTCCGTGGAGACAGAGGCTTTGACATCCGAATAAAGCAGTCCCGGTGGCGGGACAACGGGCGCCCGATACAGACAGCCGCTGACGGCCGTCAAGCCGGCGACAAGACTCAACACGGACAGGATGCTTTTCATGGTGATTTCCTTTCGGGGGCGATTCCCTAAATTTTTCGCCAGCCGTATGTGGAGTCGCCAAAGAGTCGATCGGCCGCCTCGGGCCCCCAGGAGCCGGCGGCGTAGTTGGGAAAATCGGCGCAGGGATTCGCCTCCCAGTGATCGAGAATGGGCGTGATAAACTCCCAGGCCGCTTCGATCTCATCGGATCGCATAAACAAAGTCGTGTCGCCGCGAATGGCGTCGATCAACAAACGCTCATATGCGTCCGGCATGATATTCGCATACGTTTCTTTGAACAAAAAATTCATGTCCACCGAATTGAGATCTACTTCCATCCCCGGCCGCTTGACGGAAAGGCACAGGGAGATGCGTTCGTCCGGCTGGATTCGGAACGTCAGGACATTGGGTTGCGTGTCGATCATCCAGCAGCTGTTCTGATCGCACTCGATCGTCTTGAAAAATTGCAATGGTGGTTTTTTGAAGACGATGGCGATTTCGGTCGCCCGGGTGGCCAGCCGCTTGCCGGAGCGCAGATAGATCGGCGTTCCGGCCCATCGCCAGTTATCGATGCCAACCCGTAACGCCACATAGGTCGGTGTATTGGATTGGGGGGCGATGCGTTCTTCTTCCCGATACCCCGGCGCCTGCTTGCCATTCACCGAGCCGGGACCATACTGTCCGCGTATCGCCCACTCATCCACATTCTTGTAACTCTTGGGCGTCAATGCCTTCAATGCCTTGAGTTTTTCATCCCGGATTTCCTTGCCGCCCCAAACACTCGGCGGCTCCATGGCGATAAAACACAACAGCTGGATCAGATGATTCTGGACCATATCCCGCATGGCGCCGGATTTGTCATAATAGGCGCCACGCCCCGCCTCCATGCCCAGATTCTCAAGAGCCGAAATCTGGATATGATCGACAAAATGATTGTTGAAGAGCGGCTCGAAAATGGCATTTCCAAAGCGGAAGGAGAGGAGATTCTGGACGGTCTCCTTACCCAGATAATGATCAATTCTAAAAATTTGTTTTTCGTCCAGCACGCTTTGGAGGTCCGTGTTCAGCGCCCGGGCGCTTTCAAGGTCCCTTCCGAAAGGCTTTTCGACAATGAGGCGAGTGATCGGAAGTTCCAAAGCGTCTGGAGGTGAGATAAATCCGTTTTCTCCAAGATGACGGGCGATCATGCCGAATTGGTTGGGCAGAACCGACAGATAAAACAGGCGTGTCCCGGCGGGACCGTTTTCGGTCTCGATCTCCTCCAGGCGTTCTTTCAGGCCGGCATAGCCTTCGCGGTCGTCGAAGTTGAGGATATGATAATGCAGACTTCCAGCAAAGGCTGCATAGGCGTTGGAATCAAATAAGCCGTCCCGCACGTTCTGTTGGCAGGCGTCGCGCATTTCCTGGCGGAAGCGTGTGTCATCCTTTTCGCGCCGCGCCACGCCGATGATTTTCAGTCCCCGTGGGATATAACAGTTTACCCATAGGTTATACAGGGCGGGAATAATCTTCCGGGCTGTCAGATCGCCCGAGGCGCCGAAAATCAAGACGGTCACATTGTGGGAAGACGTCGATTCCATAGTCGCTCCAATTGATCAAAGGTGGAAGTCGTTGGGTCTTTTGGCGCGCTTATTTTTGGACGTGATCAAAAAGCCCCTCGTTGGCCGCCACCCATTCATACAGTTTCCGTACACCGTCATACTTGGAAATCGACGGCGCCCAGCCGAAAACTTTTTGCGCTTTTGACACGTTTGTGATGAAGACCGGTTGGTCGCCCGGACGCCAGTCGCCGAACTTCAGATCAATCGTTTTGCCGGTCACTTCTTCCATGTGCGCCACCAGTTCCAGAAGCGACATGACGTTTTTCGGGCCGCCGCCGATATTGAAAACCTGTCCTTGAGTGACCGCAATGTTTTCGGTGGCCAGGCGGAACGCGCGCACGAGATCTTCGATAAACAGCATGTCCCGAACCTGTTTGCCGTCGCCATAGATATTGATCGACTTGCCAAAATGCGCGGCGATTACGAAGTGGACGACCCAGCCCTGGTCTTCATTGCCGAACTGGCGAATCCCGTATTGACAGGACATGCGGAAGACAACGGTCTTCATATCATAGATACGGGCATAGTCGCGCACATACTGATCGGCCGTACCCTTCGAACAGCCGTATGGCGAGTGGAAGTCCAGCGGGCGAGACTCATCCGCCCCTTGGGGAAGGTCTTTGTACGTATAACGCCCCCCCGCTTCAATCACTTCCACATCTTCCATGCCACCATAGACCTTGTTTGTGGAAGTGAAAATCAAAACAGGATCACAGGCGGCCTGCCGCACGGCCTCCAGTACATTGAATGTGCCCAATGCGTTGATTTCAAAGTCTTCGCGTGGATCAACGACGGATGTCGTCACCGCCACCTGTCCCGCCGTATGATAGACGGCGTCATACCCTCCATCCATGGAGGCCTTGAGCGCCGTGAAATCGCGGATGTCCGCCTCGATGAATTTGAACTTGCCTGCGTGCTCATCCTGAAGCCATTTCAAATTCTTTTCGGTTCCTGCTCGGGAAAGGTTGTCGAAGAGCACGACCTCTTCGCCTTCGTCGAGAAGGGTCTTTGCGAGGTTGCTGCCGACAAAACCGCAACCACCGGTGATCAGATAACGACCCATTCCTATATGGTTCCTTTACGCGGATATCAAAGCGCCGGACGGCTTGTCGTCTCCCAAGCGCTCGGTTCTGGGATTCGTCAAAATAAATACTCTCTTGGGAGCAGGTCGTATTTCTGCTCGACAAGTATTCATTTCTAGAAGATCTCTCTATAAATGGGATGTATTTACAGCCCGAAGAAAGTGTACACTTCCTCCCGAACGTGTCAACGGTCGATTCGTCGCAAGCCGGCCAGCGCCGGGGTGTCGGTCGGATTTCGTTGACGCCGCCCCCAAGGATTCACATATTGCAGGCACACTTTGACGGGAAAGGCGCAGAAATGAAACGCAACAGCCCATTCATGTCGATAATGGTAGCGATTCTGCTATGGGCCGTGGGGACTGTATGGCTTCGCGGCGCTTCCGCTACGAATCAGCCACTGGCGGAGGCCTTCATCGCCGAGTGCGCTCAGAAAGCGAAAGACGCCCTAAGCAAAAAACAGCCGGCGACGCCGGGTAAAGACGGCTGGTTGTTTCTGACCTCGGAACTTGCGCATATCGGCGCGGGGGCTTTCTGGGGAGAAAAGGCTGCGGCGGTTTCCAAGGCTTCGAAGCCGGAATGGGCCGATCCCACCCCGGCTATTCTGGACTTCCATAAGCAACTGGCGGCTAAAGGAATTGACCTGCTGCTGGCGCCTGTTCCGCCTAAGGCGTTTATCTATCCCGACAAACTTTCAGATGCCATTCAACCCGATGACAAAGGCAATCTTCCCCGATTGGATATCCATCACCAAGCATTCTATGAGGTGTTGCGCAAAGAGGGGGTTCAGGTGTTGGATCTCTATCCGGCGTTCCAGGCTCTGCGCCTGAAACAGGAGTCCGGAAACGGGAATCCCTCTGTTTACTGCAAACAGGATAGCCACTGGGCGTGGCCGGGTATCGTGGAAACGGCCGCAGGCATTGAGCAGGCGCTCGCCAAGGCCCCTTGGCTCCAGGCGGCGCGCGACCGGACCGCCGACGATCCCATCGCCATGAATCAACTAACGGTCACTCTGTCCGGGGACTTGTGGAAGGCCCTGTCCGAACCACATCCGGAGCAAGAAACACTGACGATCCCGACGGCGCCTGACAGCATTCTGGATGATCGAGACAGTCCGGTTTTGCTTTTGGGTGACAGCCATACCCTTTTCTTGTACAGCGGGGGCGACATGGCGGCCAGCAAATCGGGTCTGATGCTCGCCCTGCGGGAGCGGTTGGGATTTCCCGTTGACCTGCTCGGCGTTCGGGGCTCCGGCGCCACACCCGCGCGACTGAGTCTGTTTCGCCGTTCCAGTTCTGACAACGCCTACCTGTCGAAGAAAAAACTCGTGATCTGGTGCTTCACCGCCCGAGAGTTCACCGAAGCGAGCGGTTGGCGCGTTCTGCCGATTGAACGCTAAACAAACGCCGCGCTCCGACCGTTCCGTCGGTTGGAGCCCGATGGACGCCTATTACTTGGTCCGTGCCGAAAGCGGGCGGCTAATGGCTTCCACTAAGCTTACGTTAACGTTGGGAACCGGCGCCAAGAGAACCTGCCCCGTACCATGAATGACATTGACCAGTCCCTCCCCCGAGGCTGCCGATCTCAGCAATCCCTTCGTGGCCCGACGAACCCGAAAATCCAGATGCGCCTGGCGAGCGACGGCAAATGAGCCGTCAATGGTCAGAGTCTGTTCCATCAGATCGATTCGCTCGACTGGCCCCTGCGCCTGAATGACGACACGCCCCGTGCCCTTTACCTGAACTTGAAAAAAGCCCTCGCCGGCCAGCAGACCGGCAATGGCTTGATTCCGATAGGCTCCAACGTCAATGCTGGCGTCTGAGCACACAAAGGCCCCCTTGTCCAGAACCCAGGTTTCATTGTTCAAATCCAGCATGTGATACTCCCCAAAAATCGGGGGGCCGAAATAGATGTCACCCGTACCGGTGTATGTTGGTTTGAATACGGATTCTTTTGTGACCATGGATTTCAGGAACCCCTTGGCGGACGGCAACTTGGTCTCCATCTCAATGTCACCGAGCATATAATGCAATGCCCCGGATTCGGCGCGGATCGTTTCATTTGCAATGGTGGCCTTAATCATCTTGAGGCCCTGCTTCTCAATAACTTCGAAGGTTGCCATTGTTTTCTCCTTGTCATGATGATTGTCATTGTATTTAGTCGAAACGCCGACGAACGGCAAGCCTGTTCATCCCATCCCGCCCTTTTGCCCTTGACACTCTCCGGTTTGGCATTCCAAACTTTGATCTCGCTGGCGAATAGGGGGCTCATCTGAGTATTTTGACTTCTCCGTGATCGCCGCGCTGTCCCGTGGAGATGCTGCTCCATGCGGAATTAAAACAATGCAGTTTCGGCTGCGAAAGTCGTAGGGGGATGGTATGGGTAAACGTCATGGTAAGCCTTGTATGGCTGTTGGACCGGAAATGGTTCCGGCGCCGGCCCCCAAAAAAGGGTTCGGATGGTTTCGGGGAGGAAAATGCTGCTGCAAAAACATTGCAGATAATGCGGAAGGGTTGACCCTCCGGGACATGAAACCGGGCGACAAGGCGCGGATTCTCAAAATCCGACGGCATGGAGTGACCAATCGGCGGTTGGCCGAAATGGGGATGACGCCGGGTACGGAAATAAAGGTCGTGCGGGTCGCCCCCATGGGGGATCCCATTGAGGTGTCTGTCCGGGGATATAGCCTGTCTTTGCGTAAGGAGGAAGCTGCCGCCGTTCTGATTGAACGGGTGTAAGTCGTTTCGACCGGATGACTCTGTCGAGTTGTCCGTGTTTTTAGATCCAAAAGTTAGCTGATATTAACAAAGTTGTGTAAACGATCTTTTGGATGGCGACACTGTATTCCTGAAACGAAAAGTATTTTGAGAATGTTGAGGATGGGTCATGACACAAAAAATCAAAGCGGCCCTTGCCGGAAATCCGAATTCTGGAAAAACGTCCATATTCAATTTTTTGACCGGTGGCCGCCAGCATGTGGGGAATTATCCGGGGGTCACTGTCGAAAAGCGCGATGGGGAGGTGACTTGGCAGGGACGCAAGGTCACGCTCTCCGATCTGCCGGGAATTTATAGTCTGACGGCCTATTCGATTGAAGAAGTGTTAGCGCGAGACGCGCTCGCCCACGATGGATTCGACGTGGTCATTGATGTGATTGACGCGTCGAACCTGGAGCGGAATCTGTATCTGACGGTGCAATTGTTGGAGATGGGCCTGCCCCTCGTGATGGTCTTCAATATGAGTGATCTGGCGGCCCGTCGGGGATTGAAGTTCGATGAGGCCCAATTGTCAAAATACTTTGGCGCCCCTATCGTTCCCGCGGTTGGACATAAGGGCAAGGGCGGTCCGGAGATTCTGAAGGCGGTGACGGACGTGGTTGATGGCCGATTTGATCACGAACGGCCCATCATTCATTATGGCAAAGAAGTGGAATGCGTCATCAGTGAGATAACAGACCTGCTGACGGAAAAGCAGATCGCTCATTTGGGGCTACCCGCTCGCTGGGTGGCTTTGAAACTTCTGGAGGGCGACAAGGATTTGCGCGAACGACTGGCCGCCCCGGAAATCGACGAGGCCGTCGAGCGTGGCGCCCGGCATATTGAGTCGATTCTGGGCGATCCGCCGGAGATTTTGATCGCCGACAGTCGATATGGATTTATTTCCGGCGCTTGTCAGGAAACCGTCAAGCGGACGGTCGAAGCCCGCCATAACGCGTCGGATAAAATTGACGCGATCGTCACAAATCGGGCGCTGGCTTTCCCCATTTTTTTCGGTTTCATGTACCTGACCTTTCAACTGACGTTCACCCTGGGCGAGCCGTTCATGGTTGGGATCGAAAACGGATTCGCCTGGCTGGCTGGCGGATTGAGCAGCCTGTGGCCCAAGGGATCGGACAGTTTTCTGAGGTCCCTTCTCGTGGATGGCATCATCGGTGGTGTGGGTGGTGTTTTGGTGTTTCTTCCCAATATCGTCCTGCTGTTTATGGCCATTTCCTTCTTGGAAGATTCGGGATATATGGCCCGAGCGGCCTTTATTATGGACCGTCTCATGCACAAGATCGGCCTGCACGGAAAAAGCTTTATTCCCATGCTGATCGGTTTCGGGTGCTCGGTGCCCGCGATTATGGCAACGCGAACCTTGGAAAACCGGCGGGACCGCTTGACGACAATGCTGGTGATCCCGCTCATGAGCTGTGGGGCCCGTCTGACGATTTACGCCATGATTATCCCCGCCTTTTTTCCGATGGCCTGGCGGGCGCCTATGCTGTGGATTATTTACGTTATCGGAATTATCCTGGCCGTGATCGTGGCGCTGTTTCTGCGCAAAACCTTGTTTAAGGGCTTGAGCGAACCATTTGTCATGGAGTTGCCGCCCTATCGGTTGCCAACCTTGCGCGGCGTGGTGGTTCACATGTGGGAACGGAGCTGGCTGTACATGAAAAAAGCCGGCACACTGATCCTGGGGGCGTCAATCATTCTGTGGGCTTTGTCCATGTATCCCCAGAAAAGAGTCTTTGACCAGGACTATGCCGGTGAAGCCATCCGGGCGCGGACCGCGTTTGTCCAAGGTGTTCGCGATCTGAACACGGAATTGGGATTGCCCGCCGAAAGTGATCTGCTGTCAGAGGCGGTTGAAGCGGATCTGGAATGGCGGGCGGCGCAAGATGCCTGGTATGCCCACGAAAAAGAGTATCAGGCGGCCCAAACTGCCTGGCAAACGACGATCGACGAATTAGCGCAGACAACCGACGGGGCTGTCTTGCATGACTTGCGTCCCATGATCGACTATCTGGATGAAGCCTATGCCAACCATGCCGAAGCCCTCGCCAAGGCGGAGGAAGCCGGCGATGAGCCGATGATGGTGGCTTTGAATCTCAAGTGGACGCAAACCATGGATGAAGCCCGAAAAACATCGCCTGTTCTGCTGAAAGCGGCCGAACAATATATTGCGGACTATCGGACGCCTTTCGAAGAGCGTCTGATCCATTTGGAGGAAGAGAAACAGGCCGAGGCCATGGCTTATTCCATTACCGGCCGGATTGGACAGGCGCTGGAGCCGGTGATCCGCCCCTGCGGTTTCGATTGGCGGATCGGCACAGCCTTGGTTGGCGCCTTTGCGGCCAAAGAGGTCTTTGTCGCCCAGATGGGAATTGTGTTTGCTGTGGGGGATGAAGTCGAGGCCACTGAGCGATTGCGATCACGCCTCGTGGAAGAATACACGCCCTTGATTGGTTTCTGTGTCATGCTGTTCTGTTTGATCGGTATGCCATGCGTTGCCACGATGGCTGCGACACGGCGGGAAAGCGGCGCCTGGAAATGGGTGGCCCTCCAGGCCGGAGGGCTGACCGTTTTGGCCTGGATTGTGACAGCCATTGTTTTTCAGGCCGGAACATTCATGGGACTGTAACCGGGATGGGATTCATCAGAAGAGTTCCAACTGGGTACCGTGACCGTCGTTGGCTTCCCGTGGGACACAGGAGTCCGCCAGGGAAGAATAGGTTTTGATAAGCGTTGGCGGCGCCGGGGCCTTCCGGCCCGTCAACGCATGGCGCAGTTCCTGTGCCGCGGCCACGGCCTTGCCTTTGAAGTGATTGTTGGTGATGACCAGTATTCGGTCGGCCTGTCCCTGGATGGATCGAATCCGATCCGCCCACTCCTGAATCTCTTCTGCCGCATACAAATAGTCATAGCGTTCCCATGCGGGTCGATTGGGGGCGAACCATGTGTCGTACCGTCGCCCATGGAGCCGGACATATCCCAGCGGGGCCGTGACCCGAGCGGTTGGGGGCAGGGACGCGCCGATTACGGGTTGGTCAATGTTGCAGAATGCTATTTGCCTTTCCTCCAAAAAACGCATGAATTGTGCCTGCTGCCAGGAGGCGTGGCGGACCTCGATCGCAAGCGGGTAGGCGCCGAAGGCGTCCGCCAAGAAGCGGATCCGTTCCATTTCTCCCACGCCATACTTGAAAGACCAGGGGAACTGAATCAGAATCGCTTCCAATCGTCCTGATGTCGCGAGCGCATCGGCGGCGCCTTGGAATTGCCGGACAGCCTGAGGGCCGGGCAACAGCGTTTCGTGGGTGAAGCCACGCCAGATCTTGAGGGCGAAACGAAAATCCGGGAAAGTTCTGACCGAAGCCAGCCAGCGTTCGACGTGGCGAACCTCCGGGATACGGTAAAAAGAACTGTTGATTTCAACAATATCCAGATAGGAAGCCAGACAATGCAGGGGATCAAATCCCTTGGGGGTGGGGGAGGGATAAACGATGCCGTCCCAGTCGGGATAGGACCAGCCGGCCGTTCCGAAAAACAGGCCGTTTCCTTTCGAATCCGATTGCACGGATGATTATCCCATCATGGTTTTTCGTTGTTCTTCCACGGTGGCGACGATGGAGTCGAACATCGCTTCGACTTTGTCACGGGGCACAGCCAGCCGCCGGGCCGCCGCATGATCCATTACATCGAAATCCATCGGCTCGCGACAGCCAATTCCCAGTCGATATTGAATCATGTTGGCGAGGCAGATCAAAGCGGCGATATTCATGGTCTTGTTGTCCGGCTCCGCTTGTTCGATCAGGCTTTCACTGACGTGGTGATACTGCATCCCAATGCGGATGGTTTCGCTCAGCCCCCATTTCTCAGCCACCAGGGGGGCCAGCTCGGGATGGGCGAAGCCGAACAGTTTTTTTTCTTTACGCAAAACGAGGGCCGGCGGCAGGTTCTTATTGTAGAATTCTTTCATGATGGCATCATAGCCGTCGCGATTCATGGTCGCCAGGATTACGCGCGGAATATCATGCAAGAGGCCCGCCGTGAAGGCCTCGTCCGGGGGCATGATTCGCGTTAGTTCCGCCAGGTCGCGCGCGGCGCAGGCGGCCCCTATGCCGTGACTCCAAAACAACATTTCCAAAAGCCCCAGATTTTTGATCATGTTCTTGGTGCTGCTGGCGATCACGAGCCCTTTGATGGCCGCATAGCCCATGATGCTGATGGCGCTCTGAATTGAGTTGATTTCTCTGACCCGCCGATAGACCGGAGAGTTGGCGACCTGGAGGATTCGCAATGTCATCGCCTGATCCTGTTCGATCACCTTCGCGACTTCCTGGGCATTCGAGTCCGGAGCGCCGATCAGACGCAGTACTTGCGCCGCCAGGTGGGGCATTGACGGGATGGATTCAATATTGACCTGTTGGCTGATGTCTTGTTCATCCATGGGATCTACTCAACAGCAATTGATGGCTTTGCAGAAAACAATTAGTCTGTTTTAGAATTGATCTCGATTAAACCTTCAGGAAGCCGGACTGTCAACCGTCTCTTTTCGGTTTCCACCGATTCAATAAAGGAGCCCACAAAGGGGATATGAAAATCCTCTGCTCCGGTTCGCTTGACGACCAGCAGGGGTTGGGCGGCCTGTCCCAGAATGGAGCGAACCGTTCCCAACTTGTCTCCCGTCCGGGCGTCGATGACTTGGAGGCCCTCGATTTCATATTCGTAGAACGTGTCGTCATCCAGCGTCGGCAGGTCGTCCTGTAAAGCCCATACATATGCCTTGCCCAGCGCTTCGGCCTGATTGCGATTGGTGACGCCTTCAAATTGAGCAAGCCAAAACGACCCATGCGGCTTGAATGCATTCAGCCGCACGGGTCGAAAGGGGCCGTGTTCAGAATCGGACAGATACACATTCCGTCCAATGACAGCGTTCCATGGATCCGAAGCGCCGCAATACGAATACACACGCGACTCGCCGTTCAGCGCGTGCGCCCGGACCACTCGCCCGATCAGCGCCAGCTGATCCGGCGCCGGTTGAATCGGTTCGGTGACGGCGGCGGGGGACATGAAGGATTTCTCCCGGGTCACTCGACGATTTGAAGCAGCGACTTTTTGTTCAGCTTGGTCGCCGCCGCGCTCAAGATCTTGCGCATGGCTTTTGCGGTTTGACCGCCCTTGCCAATGACCTTCCCCACATCGTCGGGTGAAACTTTCAGCTCAAAAATAATACTGTTTGCGCCCTCAACTACCAAGACTTCGACTTTTTCTGGTTCATCAACCAATGCTTCGGCCATCAGTTGAACAAGGTTCTTCATCGAGACATCTTCCATGGGAGCCTTATCCTGTTCTTGAGATATCGGGAAGTGCAAGCGGAGCGAACAAGCGTCACATGAAGCGCTTCATCCAGAAACATATCTTAAACGGTGATAAACCGTATCACTGCCGCCTGCCGATGTCCAGCATCGTTTTCGGGGAATTTTCTCCCGACGCTATGAGCCGTTGACCCGTTGGTCCGGACCGAGCATTCAGGACTCGGCCGGAGCATCCGCGGCAGGTTCCGGGGCAGGCGCGGGCGCCGGTTTGGGAGCCTCGGGGGATTTTTCCTTGGCCTGATGGTATTTTTCATGGCCCGGCTTGACCGACGGCCCGTGCCGCAGCTCATGAAATTGACGCAGAAGGCCCGTCCGGCGCAGCAGGGAGCGCGCGGTATCGGTCGGTATCGCGCCCTTGTCCAGCCAGTATAAGGCGCGTTCCTCTTTGATTTTGAGGTTGTCGTTGGGCTGAAGTGGTTGATACCGCCCCAAGTACTCGATCACGCGTCCATCGCGGGGGTAGCGCGAGTCGGCGACGACGAGACGAAAATAGGCGGCTTTCTTGCGACCCGTGCGGGTCAATCGGATTTTGATGGCCATGAGTTGGCGCCTCCATATGTAGGTGATACTATCGACAAAGCGCAGGACCTGTTTGCCAGCGCCATGTTTTTACTTTCGTTTGCGTTTTCCACGTTGATTGGATGCTTTTTGCTTCTTTTTCCGTCTTTTCGGCGGTGTATAGTTCGAGCCACGTTGACCGCTGGGATTGCGACCGGCCTCCTCGGGCGCTTCACCACTCATCATGGCTTTCAGCCCTCGGGCGCCGCCCGACATCATTGTCTTCATCATCTTGCGGGCCTGATTGAATTCCTTGATCATCTGATTCACAGTGTCCACGGAATTGCCTGAACCCTTGGCAATCCGTACACGCCGGGAGCCATTGAGGATGTCCGGGTATTCGCGCTCCTGGGGGGTCATGGAGTGAATCATCGCCTCAAAACGGCCAAACTGCTTTTCATCAAAAGCGTCTTCATTCTCCCGCATCAACTTCCCCACACCGGGGATCATTCCCATGAGATCCTTCAGGGAGCCCATCCGCTTAATCATCTTCATGTGATCCAGAAAATCCTGGAAGGAAAAATTCTGTTTGCGGATCTTCTTCTGCATGGCCAGGGCTTGCTTCTCGTCGATTACCTCGGAGGCTTTTTCGACGAGGGAAACGACGTCTCCCATACCCAGAATGCGTCCGGCCATGCGGTCGGGATGGAAAAACTCCAGATTTTCAGGCTTTTCGCCCGTTCCGGCGAAGACGATGGGCTTGCCGGTGACTTTCTTGATGGACAGGGCCGCGCCACCGCGCGCGTCGCCATCGAGTTTGGTCAGGCAGACGCCGTCAATGCCGACCATGGACGTAAAGGCTTCGGCGCTATTGACAGCGTCCTGACCCGTCGTGGCGTCGGCCACAAGGAACGTAAAGGCCGGTTTGACAACCTTCTTCAGCCCTTGTAACTCGTCCATCTTGACTTCGTCGATATGCAGACGCCCGGCCGTGTCGAAGATGACGGCGTTGTACCCTTCGCGAACGGCCTTATCCATAGCCGCCGAAGCGATCTTGACAACGGGCGCGGTACCCATCTCAAAAAATGCCGCGCCAACCGCCTTACTGACGACCTTGAGTTGGTCGATCGCCGCCGGGCGATAAATATCACAGGCCACCAGAAGCGGTTTCAGCCCTTCTTTGATAAACCGTTGCGCCAATTTACCAGAGAAAGTGGTTTTGCCCGAGCCTTGTAACCCCAATAAAACGATGGTGTTGAGTTTGTCGGGTGGCATCGAAAACTCGGCCGGGGTTCCGCCCAGCATTTGAACCAGCTCGTCATGGAGAATCTTGACAAACATGTCGCCCGGGCGCACGTTGGAAAGAACTTCCGCGCCCAAGGCCTTTTCCGTGACGTGAGCCGTGAATTCCTTCACCACCTTAAAATTGACATCCGCTTCCAACAGAGCCAGACGGGTTTGTCGTACCGCGTCCTTGATGTTGGACTCGGAAATCGCTCCCGTTCCGCTGAGCTTGCGGAAGACGCCTTCCAGTTTGTCGCCGAGTGATTCGAACATAATTAAATCTCTTATGTTTACCCTGAAATTTTATCGTCGAAGGAATAAAACGCGCCCATACGGTCAGAGAATCTTCCTGCCGTCGGTCGCTTCGGACGCAGGGAGGGCTTGACAGGATCCGGTACGGGGATACGTCGGCTTTCCCAGTTTTTTGACCAACGTTGAGCCAGAATCATTTCCTCTCCCTTGAAGCGAACGGCCAAGTTCGGTGTGTTGATTCCTTCAATGTGATCGCTATCGACGTAATCACCGTCGCGGTCATCCAACTCGTTCGAAAATTTTGAGTCGCAGACGGTCAGGCCGTCGGCGCCGTCACGCTTTTTGCGCGCTGCGCGGCAAAAATCGCGCCGGCTCCTTGTGTGCTCGCACTCTAACCCAGGGCTCCGCTCCCTATCGGTCGCTCCACCCTGGGCTGGTATATGTCGCCGCCTTCGGGGCTTGGCTGATGTTTGGATCCTTGGACGCGGGCCTTATCGGACAGCGGCCCCGCGCCCAGGGGCGCCTTGCGTCTTCGCGCCTTGGCGTTTGAAAAAGAAGTCATCGCGCCTTGGCGTTTAGCGCAACCATCTTCCTTTCCTTCTATTCTTCATGGTTCAAAAAGACAGATTCAACCGCGCCCCGACGCCATTTTTATCATTTATTGTGTCCATTTTTATGGACATGGGGAAATCCAAGGAAGTGACCGTCGCGAATTGCTCATAAGACCGACCCAGATGCGCCTTATCCCAATTAATAACTGCTTCGTCAACCATTTCCAATGCCATGCTATTGTGATTCCATTTCTTTGGCCGCTTGGAGTCGGCTTATGACCGATTCCAATCTTTGAGAGGAATCAACCTCAACGGTATCCATGATTTGATCCTGTATCGCTCTCAATTCATTAATTGCTTCGTCAAGCGTCTGCCGGCGTTCGACGCGGGCGGTTTCTTGCCGCTCTGCGAATCCCAACCGCTTCTCGAATTGCTCCAACCGGCCCTGAGCCAGCCGGACGGCATCATAGATCGCCTGGCGGGTGACGCCCTCTTCGGCAGCGATTTCTCCGAAGGACAGGTCCTCCTGAAAGTGCTTCACCGCCAGACGGCGCTGTCGTTCTGTCAATAAGCCGCCATATAGATCGACGAGTTCGTTGAACCGCAGCATTTTGTCCAAAGCCGCTGGTTCATGGGCGCTTGATTCCGTCAAGGCGCTTCACCTGTCAAATAAAAATACTTTACAGCCGAGGTCTTGAATACTAAGCGTCTCTTGACTGAAGTCAAGCCGTTTTTATGGAGATTGATTTTTTTCGGCCCCTCAGGGTATCACGATCGAGAATTCTTGGAAGATTTATGGCTTGCCTCGTTGATTCGGATTGCGAATATTGACGGATCGGCTTTGATGTCGAATGCTTTAATATGTTGGATTATTCCAATAATTCAAGTTCGGTTGGCCCCATATCCCATTCCCGATGGTTGGTTTGGCGCCTGTGAAAAGAGTTGTTTATGTGTGGAATTATCGGTTGTTGCTCGCGGGGCAAAGTGGTGGATTCGCTGATTGACGGACTGAAGCGACTGGAATATCGAGGCTATGATTCGGCGGGACTGGCCATAACCGGCCCGGGTCAGCCGCTGATGCTGCATAAATCCGTGGGCCAAGTGGCCCTCTTACAGGATTCGCTGCCCGTGGATTTCGAGGGCCCCACTGGCATCGCCCATACCCGATGGGCGACCCATGGCGCGCCGACCACAGCCAATACCCATCCCCACACGGACCAGTCCGGCCACATTGCCGTGGTCCATAACGGAATTATCGAAAACTATTCGGCCATTAAAGCGTTTCTGGAAGGCGAGGGGGTGGTTTTCCAGAGCGAGACGGACACGGAAGCGCTGGCGCAGCTGATCGGCTACCGGTATGACGGCGATTTGTTCGAAGCGGTTCGGGGCGCTTTGTTGGAGGTCGAAGGCGCTTACGGAATCGCCGTCATTGACGATCGTGAACCGGAAGCCATGGTGGCGGCGCGCAAGGGCAGTCCGCTGATTCTGGGCATTTCGGAGCATACGAAGTGGGTGGCTTCGGATGCGGCGCCACTGGCGGCTTATACGCGGAATGTTGTTTATCTCGAGGACAGCGAAATCGCCTACCTGACACCGGACACCTATCGGACAACCACGTTGCAATCCCGAGCCGTTGTC
This sequence comes from Candidatus Sumerlaeota bacterium, assembly GCA_017161665.1. Lineage (GTDB taxonomy): Bacteria > Sumerlaeota > Sumerlaeia > JADFCT01 > JADFCT01 > JADFCT01. Next base: position 8,327 of record JADFCT010000003.1, on the reverse strand, counting down.
CACAAAGTCGAGCGTATCGATCTGGAGATCGAAGCCTTGGAGAAACGGGGCTTCCCGCACTTTATGCTCAAAGAAATCTATGAGCAGCCCGAGGTGATGCGCAATGTGTTCCGGGGGCGCTTGAACCCGGAAACCGGCGAAGTCAAGTTAGGCGGTTTGACGATTTCGAACCGGGAACTCAAAAAGATCAATCGCATTATCATCACGGCCTGTGGGACGTCCTGGCATGCGGCGTTGGGCGGCGAATACATGCTCGAAACATATGCGCGCATCCCGGTCGAAGTCGAATACGCCAGCGAATTCCGATATCGGCGCCCGCTCCTGAACTCCGAAGATTTGGTGATCGTTGTCAGTCAGTCCGGTGAGACCGCCGACACCCTGGCGGCGTTAAATGAGGCCCAGGCTCAGGGAGCCTATGTGATGGGGATTTGTAATGCCGTGGGGTCCACGATTGCCCGGGCCACGGACTTTGGCGTCTATACACACGCCGGTCCGGAAATCGGTGTCGCGTCCACTAAGGCCTATACGGCGCAGCTGGGCGCCATGGCGCTGTTGACCCTTCGGTTCGGACGACTCCACCATTTGACACCGGAACGGGCGATCCAGATCGCTCAAGGGATCGAGAAACTGCCGGAACAGATCGAACGCGTTCTTGAAAGCAACGAATCCATCCGGGAAATCGCCGAAGCCATGGCCGAGGCGCCGAACTGTCTTTACCTGGGAAGAGGCTTCAACTTCCCGCTGGCCCTGGAAGGCGCCCTGAAGATGAAGGAAATCGCCTACATCCATGCCGAGGGCTATCCGGCGGCTGAAATGAAACACGGTCCCATCGCTCTCATCGACAAAGGGATGCCCGTGATCTTCATTGCCACGCAGGACCGGATTTATGACAAGGTCGTTTCCAATATTGAGCAGGTTCGCGCCCGAGGAGCCTTTGTCATCGCGATTGCCACACAGGGCGACTCGTCCATTTATCGCTATGCCGACCGGGTCATTGAAATCCCACCGGCCATGGATCTGCTCACACCGATCGTCGCAGCGGTTCCCTTGCAGCTGTTGGCCTATCACTGCGCCGTAACCCGGGGGTGCGACGTGGACAAACCCCGCAACCTGGCCAAGAGTGTGACGGTGGAATAACGGCAGGTCAAAAAAAACGCTTGGACAATGGAATCCAAGCGGCTGTCAGAATCCAGGTTCCGTGCGTGCTGACGGGTTCATCGCCAAGTGTACTGTTCAAATTGAACCCGGCTGTGAAAATGAACATCGCCGGCGCTGACGGCGCCATTGTTCGGTGTCGACATGCCCGTTGTCCCCCCCGGCTGTTGCCAGTTTTCTACAAGACGGCGCTTATTGTTTTTGAAACGAGGCCGGACTTTTGACCATAATCCCCCCGATACTGAGCGAAGGAGTCAATTATGGGCGTGACGGTCATTGATGGAGCCGTGATTGTCGGGTACTTGGGATTGATCGTGGTTATCGGTGTGTGGGCCATGCGGCGTGTGAATACAAGCGCCAGTTTGTTCATTGGGGATCGTAAATTTGGCAAAGTGATGATGATGTTCTTCGCCTTTGGGACGGGCACCCATTCGGATCAGGCGGTCTCCGTTTCAGCGAAGACTTACAACACCGGCGCTTCGGGGATATGGTATCAGTGGCTCTGGTTGTTTTGTACGCCTTTTTTCTGGTTGCTGGCGCCGATTTTCCGCCGGATGCGGTCCGTGACCACGGGGGATTTTTTCAATGCCCGTTATGGACGAGGCGTGGCAGCCTTGTTTGCTGTCGTGGGCGCGCTGCAACTGATGGTGAATATCGGCGTAATGCTTAAAGGTTCCAGCGCCATGATCGTCGCGGTTTCGGGGGGAAAGATTAATCCGGAATTGGCTATCGGCGCCATGACGTTCATGTTCGTTATATACGGCGTGGCTGGTGGTTTAAGCGCGGCCATTGTGACGGATTTCATTCAGGGATTGCTCACGATTGTCTTGTCGTTCCTGATTTTGCCCTTTGCCCTTAATGCCGTGGGGGGGCTGAGCGGTTTGCGCGAAATTATTGGCGACGAGGCAATGTTCAAGATCGTGGCGCCGCGAGAAATCACCTTCTTTTATATCGCCGTCATCTCCTTCAATGCCCTGGTCGGCTGGGTCACGCAGCCGCACAGCATGGGTATGTCCGCGGCAGGACGGACGGAGATGGAAGGGCGTGTGGGCGTGATGTGTGGCATTTTGTTCAAGCGTGTTTGCACAATCGCCTGGGTATTGACGGGTCTTTGCGCCGTGGGCCTGTACATGGGACAGGATGTCGATGTCGATCACGTGTATGGCTTGATGGCGCGTGATTTGTTGCCCCAGATTGCCCCGGGGCTGGTGGGGCTGTTTATCGCCTCGATGCTGGCCGCCGTCATGAGCAGTTGCGACGCCTTCATGATTTCATCCGCTGCGCTGTTCACCGAAAATCTGTATAAACCGTTGATCGCCCCCCATCGTCCCGACAACCATTACAAATTCATCGGACGCGTGACGTCGGCCTTGACCGTCGTCATTGGCATTTTTGTCGCCTTCAATCTCAAGAGCGTTGTCGATGGGCTGGAACTCTTCTGGAAAGTCGCGGCCATGATGGCGATTCCCTTCTGGGGGGGGCTTTTCTGGCGCCGAGCCACGCGAGCCGGCGCCTGGGCGGCCACCCTGGGCGGCTTCATCATGCTTTTGGGGACCAGTCAGGTCAAAGTCGGCCCCTGGATTCTCTGGGATTTCAATGCCACTTGCGCCGACTGGCTGCCGGAATTCATGGTGTTTGAAGGCGCGTTGCACCTTCCCTGGCAAATGATTGGATACCTGTCGGTCGGGTTTGTCGCCATGGTCCTCGTCAGCCTGGTCACATCGCCGGAATCCCCCGAAAAACTGGATGTTTTCTATGCCTGTCTGCGCACACCCATCCAGCCTGGCGAGCCGGAACCGGCCGAACCTTTTACGTTACCGCTGGGCGTGGAACCGGCGCCGCGAAACGATTGGATTGGCCATCCCGATTTTGAACTTCAGCGCCCCTCTGTCGTGTCGATGGTGGGATTTGCGGCCGGGTGGGTGGCGGTGGGCCTATTGATCGCCGCCTTCTATTGGATCCTTCAGCCATAAGGGCAGTGTCCGGACGATGGAGGCGATCCGCATGGACGCGGCGCCCATTATCCATTCGCCCCGTTTTAATATTTGAATTGGAGGTGAAAACGCGATGCGAACAACCGTCACGCGCAAAGGACTCTGGGGGGCTTTGCTCTGTCTGTGTGTCTGTTCCTCCCTGGTCGTCGCAGGGGAGGAAAAAACCACGGCGACTCAGGAGGTGTTGACGTATTTAAAGAGTCTGGGGAAGGGTTCCTATCTTTTTGGGCAGATGGCCACCTGGGTCCATAATGAAAATCCGGATATGGACCATCCTTCGAATTGGCTTAAAAAAGTGTATGATCACACGGGCGAGTGGCCGCGGTATGGCTGCGTCACATACGATTTTCACGACAATCCCTTCTCGGATTCCGAGTGGAACGAAGGCGTCCGAAAAATGTGGGACCGTGGGATGATTGTCGGCGTCTTCTCGTTTTATGCCAACCCATCGGGCCGATCCTGGAACGACCCCATTGATATCGATCCGATATTTGCCGAAGGCGCCCATTCGACCAAAGCAAATTTTTACGCGCAACTGAACAGAATGGCGGCCAATCTGCAATGGCTGAAGGATCAGGGGATACCTGTTGTCTATACCCCCTTTGTGGAAAGCGACGACCGCAACAAATGGCACGCCAAGGCGGGTAGTGAAAGCATCATCCAACTCTATCGGCTGGTACACGATTATTTCACGGAAGAAAAAGGACTGAACAACATCATCTGGGCCTATCATACGACTTCCAATCACGGGGCGCTGGCCCAATGCTATCCTGGTGACACGTATGTGGACGTTTTGGGGAAATCGGCCTATGGCATGGGCCTGGATTTTTCGGAATATGCGTGGGCCCTGGAAAAGAAGCGAAAGGCCGGCAAGGTGATCTGGTGGTCCGAACTGGGGATCCGTGGTTCGTCGGATCCTCCCAGAGATTCTATGGATGTCGTCCGGAAGTTGGAAACCCATTATCCCGAACTGGCGGGATTTGTCTTTTGGAGTGATGCGGGGCATTACAATGTGATCGGCAATCGCAATGGCCCCGCGCTGATGACCGATCCCCGAGTGGTTGTTCTGGAAAAGAAGACCCGTGGAAAATAGCCTGTTCGTCGGAAGTTCTGCGCGAGTCTGGACATCGCGCTGGTTGAAGTTTTGCGAACGGGCTTCTGAAGTCTGGAGGAAAGCCTGGCCGATGGATCCTGAGAGCCACCGTCTGGGCTGATTCACGGTTTCAGTTTTGTTGGAGTTTTCCCCTTGGCATGATCCCGTTCGCTCACTCATACTTTGCGCATTCAGTTGGTTTGGAGCGGTAAAATGGCGGTTCGCGCCAGGAAAGGTTTTATTCATGCGCGTGATTGAAGGCAAAATATCCGGACTTTATGTTGTCGAACTCGATGTATACCGGGATGCGCGCGGTTTTTTCCTTGAGTCATACAACTGCGAAAAATATGCCGCCAAGGGGATTTCGAATGTTTTCGTTCAGGACAATCATTCAAAATCCACAAAAGGGACTCTGCGGGGGCTTCATGCGCAAACCATTGATCCGCAAGCCAAACTCGTTCGGGTCATCCGGGGCGAAGTGTTTGATGTGGCTGTGGATATTCGTCCCGGCTCAAACGCCTTCGGACAGTGGCACGGGGAAATTCTGAGCGAAAATAACTTCCGGCAACTCTACGTGCCCCGTGGATTCTTGCACGGATTCTATGTCCTCAGCGATGAGGCCGAGTTGGAATACAAGTGTGACAATCCATATAATCCAACCGGTGAAATTTCCGTCCGATGGGATGATCCGGATATTGGCATCGAATGGCCTGTGTCAGGGCCGCCCGTTATCTCAGAAAAAGACCAGAATGCCATGTCCATCAAAGCACTGGCTGAAAAAATATCCCGACCTTCGTCTTCGTGACCCGAAAAAAAATAAGTAACGCCAGAGGCGCGTATCGTGCGCGCATAACGAAACGGGAACCTCCAGTGGAGGTTCCCGTTGTTCCTATCGGCCAGGCTGTCATCGCAAGGATTCAATGGGGGAGCGCGACGGGACTTATTCGCCCAACCGGCGCTTCCGTCCAACCGTCGCCCCGGGCCCCCCACAGTGTGGAATGTGCGCTTTCCGCGGCGTGGCCTGCCGTTGCCCAAAACAACCCCAACAGAAACCACGGCGCCAGGAACCGGACTCTCCCACACCCATTCCCGTGTTTACACCAATCCATGTTATACCCTCCCTCTCGAAAATCGTTACCATCTGCTCAAGGGCCAGCGTTGAAAACTTAAAACCTGAAAACGGCAGTTGCTCGGTGCGAATAGACGCAAACCATTGTATTCTGATGCTGTGCGAAAACGCCTCCACTCACCTGACAGGTGAGCCACTGTTCTTATCTCAACGCCTGAGAACAAAAGCGCTAGACCTCTTCATCAACGCTCACAAGCCGCATTTAGGTTAAACGGCGCCGTCCCGCGAAGCGCCTTGCCCATATCAACGTCAATCCCCTGGATGTGTCACATGACCCCGTCATCGGGTTGGTCGCATCGTTAAAAGGCCGCTGTGATCTCCCAAAGTCCTGTCATGGCGGTCGCCACCAGGATTTCACGAATCGAATCGACCATGCTCCCCTTCTTCTCTTGGAGTCTTCGACTTGAAGAGATTCTAACCGTCCATCGACCGGAATACAAGCCGATTGCGCCCTGAAAAAGCCTTCATTTCCTTCGAACACAGGGAAGGAGAGCCAAAGATTTTGTGGGCGTCTCGCCTTTGGAATATCCCGGGGACAATAAAAACATGCTTCGAATCGCCAGCGATCATTGGGAAAGAATGTTTGCCGGGAGCCTACAAACATGGAGATGGTCTTTAAGTTAGAATATGGTTGCGCCGTTTTTCCCCCTTTACACGTCCCGCGGGGGATCTATACACTCTGCGGCCTTTGCGTAGACCGGTTTTGTGTCGTTGTCTGCGTTTAAATTTCTCTCATGAGAGGCCTTTATTCATGGCGTCAGCCGAAAAAATTCGCAATTTGGCGATTATTGCTCACATCGATCACGGTAAAACAACGTTGATCGATTCGATTTTCCGCGCTGCGCAGGTCTTCCGAGACAATCAGGTCACTCCTGAGCGGTTCATGGATAGCAACGAACTGGAACGGGAACGCGGTATTACAATCCGGTCCAAGCATTGCACCGTCTATTGGAATGATTATCAGATCAATATCATCGACACGCCAGGCCACGCCGATTTTTCGGGCGAAGTGGAACGGGTGTTGTCCATGGTCGATTCCGTTCTTCTTTTGGTGGACGCCAATGAAGGCCCCATGCCGCAGACACGCTATGTCCTCATGCAGGCGTTGAAATTTGGTTTTCGACCCATTGTGATCGTCAACAAGGTCGAACGGCCCAATGCCAATCCGGCGCTGGCTCTTGATAAGACATTTGATCTCTTCCTCGAACTGGGCGCGACCGATGCGCAGGCTGATTTCCCGGTCCTGTATGGATCTGGGTTGGCCGGATGGCTGACACGTGATTTGGACACCGACCAAACGGATGACATGACGGCCTTATTCGAGACGATTGTCGAACACGTGCCCGCTCCCACAATTGATCCCGACGCGCCGTTTCGGATGCAGATCAGCACGCTGGTCTGGAATGAGTTCATCGGGCGAATTGGCTGTGGCCGTGTACTGAGCGGCTCGATGAAAGCCGGTCAGCCCTTCCAGCGTTGCGCGTCGGAATGGCTGGACCTGCATAATCCGGCCGTTGGTTGGAAAACCGTTTCCACAACGACCGAAAAAGCCGCGCGTTTGTGGGAGACCCGGGGGCTGGATCGTATCGAAGTCGAGGAAATTTCTGCGGGAGACATCGTCTGGATCGCCGGCCCGGAGACGATCAACATTGGTGATACCTTTGCCGATTTGGAATGGGAGGATGCCGCCCTGCCCCCGCTGGAAATCGAAGAACCTACCGTGTCCATGAATTTTTTGATCAACAGCAGCCCTTTTGCCGGAAGTGAAGGCAAGGCCATCACGCTACGGCAGATCAAAGACCGACTGGCGCGGGAACTCCACACCAATGTGGCCATGCGCGTGGAAGATATCGGCCGCTCCGATGGCGTCAAGGTTTCCGGTCGCGGCGAATTGCACCTGGCCATTTTGATCGAAGAAATGCGGCGGGAGGGGTTGGAGTTTTGTGTGTCCCGCCCCGAAGTCATTACGCGTCTGGACAAGCAGGGGCAAATCTGTGAGCCATTGGAGCATCTGATAATTGATGTGCCCGATCATCTGCAGGGCGTGGTGATCGAAAATATCTCGGCGCGCAAGGGGCAACTCAAAAATCTGGAAAACACAACGGGCTCGATTGTTCGGATCGAATTTGAAATCCCCACACGGGGATTGATCGGATATCGAAGCGAGTTTCTGACACAGACCCGTGGGCTGGGGATCATGGCGTCGCGATTGATCGGCTATACGCCCTGGAGAGGCGAAATCCGTTCCCGAGTCCGTGGATCGTTAGTGAGCATGGAAAACGGAGCGGTCACGGCTTATCAAATCGAAAACCTTCAGGAACGGGCCGTTTTGTTTGTGGAGCCGACGGACAAAGTCTATCTGGGACAGGTCGTCGGCGAAAACTCTCGCTCGGAAGATATGCCCTGCAATCCCACCAAGCGCAAGGCCACGACCAATCATCGGGCGGCGGGCAAAGATCATTATGTTGGGCTGAATCCAGCGCGAAAAATGACCTTGGATCAGGCCATCGAGTGGATCGGCAATGACGAATTGGTTGAGCTGACACCCCAGTCCATCCGGATTCGCAAAACGATCCTGGATGCTGAAGAACGCAAAAAAGCCCAGCGGCGCCAGGAAGCCATGGCCGGCTAATTACCGCGCTAGCACGGTCTGGGGTTGAGATTTTGATATAAATCGGAATAAAGGCTTGACATCCAGCGGCGATTTATCGATCCTTTTTTCCGTCACAGGATGGGGAGTGGTGCAGTGGTAGCACGTCTGACTCTGGATCAGAATGTCGGGGGTTCAAATCCTCCCTCCCCAGCCACTGAAAAACAAAGACTTACGCCGAGTTCATGTTCAACCAATCAAATGGTCTCCTGACAAGAGTTGTATATCGGATTCTCTTACAAGCCCCTTGATCGCCTGATCGAGGGGCTTTGTTACATGGGTACCGAACAGATCCATCTGCCGATG
>JADFCT010000039.1 GCA_017161665.1 Candidatus Sumerlaeota bacterium | reverse complement strand
CCTGGCGTGACAGATTCTCGAACAGCGTATCGTCATTGAATAAGGAGGGCGTCGAATGGCCGGGGGTGAAGAAAAACCGCCCCAGCGACCGCCAAAGCGATTCGGGCGTATGGGCATGGACTTTGACGGACAAGGCCGGTTGCGGATCGTTTGTTTCATAAAAGGCGTCCAAAACGACTTCCGTCATGGGATTCGTTTGATCGGCCCCGTCCGCGTCGCGTCCGCCCACCATCACGTTTTGGGAAATAGCCCAACACCGCGCCCCGACCTGGAGAAAGGTCAGGATGTTGCGAACCAGTTCCACGGCTTCGGCTCGATCCGTTTCGCCCTCGCGATACCAGGGCGCCAGAATCCGGTCCAGATTACCGACCGAAAAGGCGTAGGGATTGGGCGCCTGTTCCAGGGTCAGGGTCATCCAGAGGAGGACAAAGACCTGAACCGCTTCATGTAGCGTTCGCGCGCCGCGACGGGGCGCTTCATCGAGAATCGCCGCCATCCGCTCCAGCCGCGCGCGCTCGTCCAGATCGTCGCTCCCCATCGCCTTTTCGCGGGCCAGGGCCGCATAGCGCCGCGCCAGGATCAACGGGGCCTCCAGGGCTTGGGCCATCACCAGCCCATACGCGTTTCCCTCGCGGCGCGCCTGCGCCTGACGGGACCGCACACCGTCGATGAGATAGGGACGCAGATCCGGGATGGTGTGACCGGTCACGGGTTCCATGAAATAAACGACTTCACGGGCCTCATCGCCCGCTTGCTCATAGATCGAGTCCAGTTTCCGCACAAAGGGTTGATCCGCCCAATAGGCGCGAACCTTTGCGATGCGCTCGGCCGTCAAACCCTCTTCCGGAAGGGGCGTCACGTCGTTATAGATGACCGTGGGGTCACAATAGCCCCCGAAGTCCTCCACGCGAAAGGACGGGTTGATAAGGGCGTAGGAAGGCGAAAAGGCGCCGTCCTGTGACCCGGCCACGGCGGCGCCGTTCAAAATCGAAAGGGGCATCCCTTCGGCCAGGCGACACAACAACCGGGCCTGACCCAGAGGCGAGTCGGGATCGTCGCCGGAGGCCACCATCGCCTCGCGGGCCTCCATACGGACTTCCTGAACATAAAACCATGCATCCACCCGCGTCTGCGCGCGCTTGGCCTGCCGAACCTTCTCCACGCCCGAACGCAACGCCTCGGGCCAATTCAATATGGTCTGGGTCGCCATGATTTTTCCTTACGCAAAATCCTTAAAACCGCCCCGACATCCTGGAGGGATTACAATAAGTAGTCGGGGAGACGCAACGACCCTAACAGGCGCAGCCCTTCTTTACGATGGCTTTATGGGGGGCGCCTGTTCGGAAAACAAAAAACATATACCGGCCGCTTCGTTCCAGGAAACCATTCCTTTCCAAGAAACGCGTTTATGTTTTTTTTATTTCCATCGCCCTTATTTACAGGGTGATTTTATACCCACACCCCTCGGCGGGACAGCGGAGGCCCGGGGGATCGGCTTTGGGGTCTTCGACCAGGAAACTGTGTCCGCACTCGGCGCAGCGGGTTCCGGCGACCGGTTTGGCCGGCGCGATGTATTTACACTTGGGCCATTGGTTGCAGGAATAGAAGGTTGATTTCTTTTTCGCGGAGTACCGTTCCACCAGGTCGCCGTCGCACCCGTCGTTCGGACATTTGGCGCCGGTCTTGATCGCCTCGGCGTGCTTGCAGTTCGGGTAGCCGGGGCAGGCGGCGAATCGGCCGTTGCGTCCGGTTTTGACGACCAAATTCTGGCCACAGTTGGGGCAGGTCTGCTGGAGTTCTTCGGGCGTGCGGTCCTCTTCGACGACCTGTCCATCTTTATCCAGATTTCGTGTGTTTTTGCATTCCGGATAGCCGGGACAGGCGAGGAATTTGCCGTTCCGTCCCCACTTGATCACCATTTTTTTTCCGCACTGATCACATTCGATATCCGTTTCCTGGGCTTCGGCCTTGACGTTGCGCATTTTTTGGGTGGCTTCCTGGAGCGTCGGCTCGAAGTCCTTGTAAAAGGCGTCCAGCAATCCGTGCCATTCCACGCTGCCGTCTTCGACGTGATCAAGCCGGTCTTCCATGTTGGCCGTGAAGCCCACATCCAGGATGTTGGGGAAGCATTCGACCAGCAAGCCATTGACCAGTTCGCCCAATTCGGAGGGGGCAAAGCGGGTTCGGTCCTTTATGGCGTATTCTTTTTCCTGAATGACGCTGATGATCGATGCGTAGGTGGAGGGCCGTCCGATGCCCTGTTTTTCCAGTTCCCGGACCAGTGTGGCTTCGGTGAATCGCGGCGGGGGCTGGGTAAAGTGTTGATTGGGAAGGATTTCCAACACGCTCAATTTTTCGCCTTCATTCATTTTCGGCAGGCTTTTGGACGCGTTGGGATCTTCGGCCTGATCGTCGAGGCCTTCCTGATAAAGGGTCAGAAAGCCCTTGAATTTCGAGACCTGCCCGGTGGCGACAAACAGATAATCCCTGGCCTCCGGCGCCACGGCCTCCACGCGCGTCTGTTCAAAGACGGCGCTGGTCATTTGGGAGGCGAGGAACCGTTTCCAGATCAGTTCATACAAGCGTTGCTGGTCTTTGTCGAGTTTGCCTTTCAGCATATCCGGCGTCAGGGACACATCGGTGGGCCGGATGGCCTCGTGAGCGTCTTGGGCGCTTTTCTTGGTTCGATAGACGTTGGGGTTTTCGGGCAGGTATTCGGGCGGATAATTCCCGGTGATATACTCGCGGGCCATGGTCAAGGCCTCGCCGGCGATACGAGTCGAATCGGTTCGCATATAAGTGATCAAACCGATATGCTCGCCGTTCAGTTCCACCCCTTCATAGAGCCGTTGGGCCACCGACATGGTTCGCTTGGCGGTAAAGTGCAGTTTGCGAGCCGCTTCCTGTTGGAGGGTCGAGGTGATAAAGGGGGGCGCGGGATGCCGGCGGGCGTCCTTTGTCTGGATGGACTGGATATCCAGCGGACCACCGCCCACGGCGTCCAGAATGGCCCGGGCCTGTTCTTCATTACCGATTTTCACCTTTTCGCCCTGGAACTGCGCCAACGCCATGGCAAAGGGTGGAGGATTTTCGGCCTCTACCTTCAAGTCAATGGACCAGTATTCCTCGGGATTAAAGGCGCGGATTTCCTCTTCGCGCTCACAGATGAGCCGCACGGCCACGGACTGAACGCGGCCGGCGCTCAAGCCGCGCCGGACCTTCTTCCATAAAAGGGGGCTGATCTTATACCCCACCAGGCGATCCAGGATTCGGCGCGCCTGCTGGGCTTCGAAGAGGGCCATATCAATCTGTCGGGGAGAGGCCAGCCCCTGCTCCACGCCTCGCCGGGTGATTTCGTCGAAGGTGATGCGGAAGACCGACTCAGGGGGTTTGTCGATGGCCTGAGCCACATGCCAGGCGATCGCCTCGCCTTCGCGATCAGGGTCCGGCGCGAGGTACACTTTTTCAGCCGTTTTCGCCGCCCGTTTCAGATCGTTCAGGACCTTGGCTTTGCCGCGAATGGTTTCATACCGGGGCTTGAAGCCGTCCTCCACGTCCACCCCCAGTTCTTTGGTGGGCAGGTCCGACACATGGCCCACGGAGGCCATGATGGTATAGTCCTTGCCGAGCAGGCGCGACAGTGTGCGAATTTTGGTTGGACTCTCGACAATGACCAATGATTGGCCCGGAATCACCTTGACGGCGGCCCGGGATTTAGAGGCCGTCGTCGTCTTTTTCGCCGTGGTTTTCTTGGGGGCCGCTTTTTTCTTAGCCGCTTTTTTCTTCGCGGTCGTTTTCTTGGCGGCCGTTTTCTTCACCGCTGTCTTTTTCGCTGCGTCAACCATGTTTATCGTTCGTCCTATGCTTGTATTCCAATAGATACATTTATTTATACCCGTTCGTATCCGGGTGAATTCTGATTCGTTTCGTAGTCGCCGGGGTCGGTCCAGCGGTATTCGACGCCCTCTTCGGCGATGAACATCTTGCCGGGCGCCTGACGGACCAGTCCCTTGAGTTCCAGTTCCAACAGGAGCGTGGACAGTCGGCCGGCGTCCACCTCCATGCCCAGGGCGCGCGCCCGCTCGTACAACACATCAAAATGAGCCGGATCGCGTCGGATGATCTCGATCAACTGCGCCTCTTCGAAACTCAGGGTCGGCTGGTAGGGTTCGGAGGTCGGCGCGCCGTCGGCGGGCTCCCCACCCCGTTCGCCGTCCGCCGTCTCCTCCGCATCCGTTTGCGTTGGCGTCCCGTCGTCGCGCGGGCGGCTGTCGAGGTAGTCCCGCAACTGGGGCGCCAAATCCTCAATGATTTCAGCGGCCGCTGTGACCAGTGTGGCGCCGTCGCGGATGAGCTGGAGGCAACCCTGGCTGCCCGCGCGCGTCACATCCCCGGGCACGGCATACACCGTCCGTCCCATATCCGCGGCGCAGCGGGCCGTGATCAGCGCGCCGCTTTTGCTTGGCGCCTCAACGATCAGCGTCCCCAGTCCCAAAGCCGCCATAATCGGATTGCGTTCGGGGAAATTAAAACGATCCGGCGCCGCGCGCATGGGATATTCGCTCAAGATGGCCCCGTGATGCACAATATCCCACGCCAGACCTTCATTTTCCTCGGGATAGATCCGCGTCAGCCCGTGGGCGACCACGGCGATGGTTCGGCCGTTTCGCCTCAGCGCCGCCCGATGGGCCGCCGTATCAATCCCCAGGGCCAGACCGCTGACGATGGTCAATCCCGCCTCGGCCAGACGCCCCGCAATATCCTGACAAACCGTCCGCCCATAGCCGCTCGTGTTGCGTGTCCCCACCACCGTGACCGCCAATCGGTCGCTGTCCTGCAACGCGCCCATACAGTACAACAGACCGGGCGGATCGTCCATCGCCTCCAGCGCTTCGGGGAAACCGGTATCCCCCCGCAAAAGAAGTCGCACCCGATGCGTCTCGAGGAGATCCAGTTCCGCATCCAGGTCCAGTTCACAATCCCCGTCCAGGATGGCCCGGGCCACGTCATGGGTGATGCCCTGAACGTCCGTCAGCTGCCGAGCGGAAGCGCCCAAGGCCGTTTCCGCGTCGCCAAACGCCTCAATCAGCCGGGCCATCCGCAGCCGCGTCACGCCTTTGGCGAAGCGTAACTGGAGCCACGGACGCCATCGCGCGTCCTCCTGAACCGTCTCCCGGGACATGTCAATCATCCTCCAACCGGATTTGACCGTCCGTCTCCCAAAAATTCCCCCATCCCAACCGCGGAGGGCACAAAGAGCAAATCTTTCAGGGAAGTTCAAGGGAAAAATCAGATGTATTCTTTTAAAGTAGGATGATACCTTATCTGGTTTCCCCTCAAGTGAATGATTGGCTTGCGCCGCTCCATCCGCCACGCTGGCTGGACAGGCTCCCGCGTATATCGGACTTGGGCCAAGGGTTCACGCGTATTCTCCACCTCTTGGGTGGCCCGTTAAAAGAAGTACAATCCTATCCTTTTCTGAAGTATCCGTTCCTTCGGAGGTCAATCGTTCAAGAGCGAGCAATCCCCTTCTGTCACCGCCGACAATATTCAAAACATAAAAAAATGGGCGACGTCAAAACGTCGCCCCAATGCTTGATTCCTGCCCCGATTCATTCGACGGCGGGACTTGAAATGGCTCCCGTTAATGCGAACTCCACTACCGGCGGCAAGTCGTTCGTGTTTACGGCGCCGTGAGCGGTCAAGCGTCCGGTGGCGCCTTCGTACACGCCGGTCCCCGAGACGATCTTCATGGTCGCTTTGAGTTTGTACACCCCGGGCGTCTTTGTGGGCTTGACCACTTCCTTGTCGGCCGTCACGAGCGTGCTGCCATCCGGGAAGGTGAACTGGTGCGAGGCGACCACATGTTGCACGCCCGCCTTGTTGACCTTGACGCTGTAGGCTTCCACGAACAGATCGGCGGTGACCGCTTCACCGCGGATGACCAGATCGGCCGTTCCAGCGAACTGCATGATGACGTCCTGCGGCGGGGGCGCGAGCACAAGGTAAGAAACGCCGGAGCCCTTGACGGGATCCTTGGCGGGACCGCCCATGGCGACGGGGGAAGATAACGCCAGCAGGACGACGAATCCAAGGGCGCTGATGCGCTTGAGGACTGTGAGTGACATGATACATGCCTCCTTCTTTGACAACCACTTTCAGGTTTTACGCGACGCCGGCGAAAGCGATCGCATACCGAAGCATCGCGGCAGCATGGGCGTTTGTCCGCCCAGCGGACTGAAAAACCTCACCCCCCTCCGGTTTGGGGTATGGAGAGATTGCTCATTGCGAACAGTCTCTGTGGATTGTCCATTCGCGTCCCTCCTTTCACGGGTAAGTGGCATTCAAACACCAGAATGTTTTGTTTAAAAGACCAAGTCATTGCGCCTCTTCATTGGCGCAATGGGCATTATCTCAAGATGAATCAATCTGTCAATTTAAATGTGATCAGAAAATGGGGGGGAGGGGGGGAAGAGAAAGGGCGGTGGGGGCTCTCTTCCGTTCGGGGCGGAAGCCCCACGGAACGGTCGTGTTCCGTGGGGTCCTTCCGGCCCGATCGGTAAATACTCAGTTTTGCTGCGCCTTGAGCGCTTCGAGTTCCTTCTTCCCTTGTGGATTGAACTGATAATAATAAATCGTTTCCTGCTTGTTGATGGTTCCCGCGTCAATCGCCGCCTGGGGAACACCCCACAAAATGGACAGGGGCCATGTCAAAAGGTTCAACACGCCATACAGGGCTTGCGAGCCTTCGTCCGTGCCAGCGGCCAGATAAAAATTGCCAATGCCCGGCAACAGGTTGAGAGCGCCAGCCAGAGGCGCGCTTTTTACTTTTTCCTCGGTCTTGGAAATCCCATACCCCTCCAGTTCCCGAAGCATGGTTTTCTCCGAACGGCTCAGGCTGACACAGCCCGAGAGCGAGACCACCCATCCCACCAATACGACAGTTGCGACCACTTTTCTCATTGTGCGATTCCTTCTTTAAAATATGTCCGACATCGGGCGCGTCCGCCGGTGTGCCATCACGCCAGGCGCCCCGCCGATGCATGGATCTCACGTGCAAAATTGAAACCGCTGACGGACGGCTGTCGGCGCCGTCACGCTTTTTGCGCGCTGCGCGGCAAAAATCGCGCCGGCGCCTCAGTCGCCTGTTCTCTGACCCAGGGCTCCGCTCCCTATCGGTCGCTCCACCCTGGGCAATTATGTGCCGCCGCCTTCGGGGCTTGGCGGATGTTTGGCCTCTGTGGCGCGGGCCTTATATGGAAGCGGCGCCGCGCCCCGGCGCGCTTTGCGACGTTGCGCCATGGCGATTCGCGCAACCATCTTCTTTCCTTCTATTCTTCATGGTTCAAAAAAAGATGCCACCGCGCCGGCGCCCCGCCGTCATTTCCATCATTTGTTGTGTCCGTTATTCTGGACATGGAGAACTTACTTCATGTGCTTGTCGGCGAAGTCACAGAAGACCATCCAATCCGCAAGCCCAACGGCATGTTTGCCGGGGCGGATGTGATAGCCAATGACGCTGTCAACCAGTTGATTGGGTTTGGGCATTTCTTCGGCGGCCATGGCGCCGGCCCCGAGGAGTTGATAAACCGGCTCAGCGTGTTTGGCTGACAGATATTCGCCTTTGGGATCGGCCCATTGATCGCCTTCGGCGCTGCACACCAGCACGGGGCGCGGGGCGATCAGAGCAATGAGCATGTGCTGATCGACGGGGGCGTCATTTTCGGCGCCGTTGTACTTTTTGTAGTTTCCACAGAACCAATGGGGAAAGGAGGTGTTGATGCGCCAGATGGTTTCGCCGATGGCCCGGCGGCTCAGGGCCGCGCCGCCACACCCGGACTGATTGGAAACGACCAGGGCGAAGCGGGGATCGAGGGCGCCAGCCCACAGGGCGGTCTTGCCCAGGCGCGAATGGCCCATGACGGCCACCCGTTTGGCGTCCACGGCGCGATCGGTTTCAATATAGTCCATGGCCCGCGACAGCCCCCAGGCCCAGGCCCCGATGGAGCCCCATTCGTCATCGGCCGGTTTCGTCTGGCCTTCCTTATAATAGTATGGATGGATGCCGTTTTTGAATTCGTCGTGGAAGTCGGGATCGATGTCGCTGCTGTGAATGGTCATCACGCCATAGCCGCGCTTGAGAATGGCCTCATACGGCCAGCGGTCGGCGTTCGAGCCGCGGCCCGCCTCGACGGCGCGGTTGTTGTTGATGCCCAGATCGTTGTCATTGTACACCCAGGCCTCAGTCAGGGTAATGGTCGGATCGGCATGAGTCGTATAGTTCCCGCGGAAATTGAGTCCCATGAAGAGGGGAACGGGCGGGGGGACGTTGTTGGGCGTGTAGAGCAAAGCGCGCATGACGGGGCCGTCTTCGCGATCGGTCAGGGGAATCAGGACTTCCTTGCGCGTGGCCAGGCCATCGAGCGACTTGGGGTCTAGTTTGGCAACCCGAAAGTCTTTATTCTTCGGATGGGCCGGGGCCTTGCCATACACATGGGTTTCAAAAAGCCCCAACACTTCGGCGCACCGTTTGGTCGTCCAGTCCTGGGCGGTCTTGACCTTGTCGCCATTGGCGAAGGTCAGTGAATCGGGCAACTCATAGGCTGGGATTTTGCTTTCGTCATAGTTGGCAGCGGGGGGCTGTTGGGCAAGGGTCATGCCGGCGCCTCCTGTCAGGATAGCCACGCCGAGAAAGGCCGCGGCGAGGGACTTGCATGTTGTGAGACGAGTCATGATTCGATTCCTTTCAAAACACCCGGAGGCATGGGGCCCTTTGCCGGTCGGGCATTTCATGGGATGTGACAAACAATGCGGCAATAAAACATGAATGGGATGGTCCCGTCAAGCTGTCAACAACCTGCGCCCAGGCGCCTCACGGACTTGCCCGGGGTTGTTGAAATTATTTAGCCGGCTTCAGCCGGCTCTTCCTTGCCCCCGACTTCAGGCGGTGGGTGTAAGGGACCATTGGGTCTGGAGCGCGCTTTAGCGCGGCTTCTCGACCGAGGCTTCAGCCATTCCCGACCGAGGCGCCCGCAGTCACCATATTTTTCCAAAGCAGCCATCCCATTCCCCTTGGGGCATCCTGTCGTTCAAGCCCCGATAGGGGGGGCGCATAATAGCCCAGGGTGGAGCGATCGATAGGGAGCGGAGCCCTGGGTCAGAGTGCGAGCAATTGAGGCGCCGGCGCGATTTTTGCCGCGCAGCGCGCAAAAAGCGTGACGGCGCCGACGGCCATCCATCTGCGAATTCAAATTTTCGGACGCGGTTTGACGGGATGATCGCGCGGCCCCTCTATCGCTCATCAACGATCCTGGTTGAATGTCACAAGAGATTCCTTCGTGCGGTGCGCTTTTCGGTACTCACGCGGCGTGCAACCACATGTGGTCTTGAAGGCTTCATTGAAGCGGCTGAGGCTCTGGAATCCGGAATCCAGAGAGATTACCAGGATCGACTCGTCCGTGGTGATCAATAATCGTTGCGCGTGCCAGATGCGGTGCAAGGTGATAAAGGTCGTCATCGTCGTGCCAAACGCGCGCCGAAAAACATTCATCGCGTAGTTCGGATGCAGGCGGGTGGCCGCGGCGATCGATTGCGAGCTGAGTCGTTCGCGATAGTGTTGCGCGATGTAGCAGGCAATCTGATCCGCTCGGGACAAGACCGGCCGGGGACGGTTGACGTCGGTTCGCTGAGACAGGCCTTGTGAGAATCGCAACAGCCTTGCCTGCGCTTCCAGGCGAACGGCGTGGTTGTACGCCGGGACGCAAGCCCGCAGTTCCTTTTCCCACTGCCGGAACTTGAGCGGATCGCAGGCATCCGTACAGGATTCCGTCAGGAGTTCTCCGCATAAGATGCGGTTGACCACGTCCATCTCGAGTTCCGCCGCGAGGAACTCATTCAACGGCAGCGTCACGACGAAATACGGTTGGTCGCCGTCGAATGCCACAATCTGGTGAGGAATAGCCGCCCAGAAGACGGCGAGTTTCCCGGCCTCAATGGTGACGTGATGCCCCCCAAAAAGATAGGTCAATGAGCCGGTTTCGAGCAGGTTGAGTTCGATCTCATTGTGCCGATCCGGTCGAGGCATTCGAGACGGAGTCCAAACTTCACACGTAAAACCATAGGGCGTAAACTCGGCCCGAGCGTTGTTGAATCGTTTATTTAACCTTAGCATACTGGGAATATAAATCAAAATACAGGTGGATTCAATTCAAATCTCATGCATGATAGCTTTTATCTAACGCTAAAAACTTCGCCCAAACGGCTGGGCAAATTCAAAAGTTGGGAGCAATGCCATGAAGAAAACGCGAAACGCTATTCGGCAAGAAACCAATTTCCGAGGGAAGGTTCGCGCAGTTTTATTGCTTTTTGCAGCGTTTCACTGCCTCAGCAATGGCGCAGCAGGCTTTGCCGATGCGCCGTTCGGTTGGGCGGCCGTTGACGGCAAGGGCTTAGAAAGCACAAGCGGAGGAGGCGATGGCCAAGTGGTCATGGCGACAACCATCGATGAACTCGTAGGCTACGCAAAACATAGTGAACCGTTGACGATCCTGATCAAGGGGACACTCACTGGTGGCGGGAAGACCAATATAACCTCGAACAAGACACTACTGGGCGTTGATTCCTCAGCGACGATTGCCAAAACCGAACTCAACATGAGCGGCGTGTCCAACATCATCATCCGCAACCTCACGATCCTTGATGCGCGAGATGCGATTGCGTTACGCCGGACGCATCATGTCTGGGTGGACCACTGTGACCTTTCAAACTGTAGCGATGGGCTGTTGGATATTACGAACGAATCGGATTTCGTGACGGTCTCGTGGACACGATTCTCGAAGCATCACAAGACGATGCTTATCAACAGCGGCACGAGCCAGCCCGAGGATATGGGAACACTGAACACGACCATTCATCACTGCTGGTTCGATGGTTCAAACACGCGAAATCCACGTGTCGGTTACGGGAAAGCGCATGTCTTCAACTGTCTGTTCAATAAGAACGAATACGGGATTGGTCTGCATTCCCAGTGCCTGGTGCTGGCCGAGCGTAATTTTTTCGACAGTGTGAAGAATCCCATCAAACAGATGTACCGGCCCGATCCAGCGGACATCCACCACGGATTCTGCGAGTCTGTTGATAATATATTCCAAAACTGTTCGGGGGCTCAGGACGACGAGGGCAAGAGCTTTTCGGTGGACGACTACTACCTGTACGACTTTGCATTGGATAACGTCGCCGACGTGCCGGAGACCGTGAGGAAGAAGGCGGGCCCCGCCGCAGTATTTGGAACATTAGGACCGCTACCCATTCCTGGCGCCGGCGCCGTCAATGTGAGCGTCAGACCAACGCTACGATGGACAAAAGGGCACGATGCGAAAGCCTATCGGTGTGCCTTCGGACAGACAAATCCGCCATCGCAAACAAAGGTAACAAACGAGCAGACATACGATCCTGGGGAACTGAAACCGGGAACGATTTATTATTGGCGTGTGGATCAGGTTACGGATAGCGGTGTGGTCAAGGGAGACGTGTGGCGCTTCCGGACAAAATAGGCAGAGTCCGCCACAGCCTTAAAAGCAGGAGTATCAACCGAACCCCATATGACGAGGGCATCGAAAAATGCGGAATTGGATTAGATTCGTTTTCATGGCGGGATGCTGTATCGCGGCCACGGTCGCCTTCTCCTTACCGGTGACGGCTCAGGAAACGGGCGAGATCGCAATCTCTCAAGGCGGCGCCCTCGACGGTACTCGATACCGCATCATCGTATCGACGGATATTGGCGGGACCGATCCGGACGACTTTCAGTCGATGGCTCATTTGTTCGTTTACTCAGACGTGTTCGACATCGAGGGGCTGATCTCCTCGCCCCATGGCCCCGGCAGGAAATCGCACATTTTAGAAGTCATTGATTGCTATTCGAAGGATTATGTCAACTTGAAGACATATTCGGATCGGTACCCCACGCCTGACGCGTTACGTGCAATCGCCAAACAGGGCGAAACGGAACGGGCGCCGTACGCTGGTGTGCGTCGTTCGACAGAAGGATCGCGTTGGATCGTTGAATGCGCCCGGCGGAACGATCCGCGCCCACTTTATGTCCTGGTCTGGGGTGGCATTGAGGATCTGGCCCAGTCCCTTCATGACGCTCCCGATATCCTGCCCAAATTGCGAGTATATTGGATCGGTGGGCCAAACAAGAAATGGGGGGCGAACGCCTATCAGTACCTTGTAGAGAACCATCCCACTCTATGGATTATCGAATCGAATGCCACGTATCGCGGCTGGTTCACGGGGGGCAACCAATCAGGCCAATGGAGCAACAATGAATTCGCAAAACGACACATCGCCGGCAAAGGCGCGCTGGGCGATTTCTTTGTCAGCAAAAAGGCTGATATCAAGATGGGGGATACACCGTCAGTCGGCTGGTTACTCAGAGGCGTTCCTGAAAGCCCTACCCAGCCAGGATGGGGCGGTCGTTACGTGCGGGCATGGAAGCGCCCTTACCGTCGCTTTGAGCGTATGACGACGAAAGAAGATCGCATAGAGGTATTCAGCATCCTCGAACTGATCCTGCCTCTAGGCGATGATCCCCCTGAGCCATTCGAGGCCATATTGGCTGTTGAGAATCAGAAGTTGCTCGGCCATGCTCTTGGCGACGGTTCGTTGCGATTCCGTTTTTGCCCCAAAGATGCCAAAAGTTACTCTTTCAGAATTCAAAGCAACGCGCCGGCTCTCGACGGAATTACCGGAGGCGTCACGGCATACTTACCGGCGCCCAATATGGCGCGAAGGCCGACAACGCATTTACCCAATTGGTGGACGGACGATCCTTCTCCCAATGTCGCGGTTGGTTTCCATAGCGGCGCTAAAACCGTTAACCGATGGCGCAAGGACTTCCTTCTTGATTTTGCTAGACGCATGCGTCAGTGCCAAACGCCAAACTCAACGACAACGCGACAGTGAAGAGTTTTTGTTGCGGATCACGTGTCAAACACGTCTATGGCTTGCGGAAAAAAATATTTTCCATTTGTTATGGGTTCCATCTGTCACGATGAAAAGAACGCCACAAAACAGGCGTTCGGCATTTCGAAATCGAATTAAAAGGTGAAATCATGAAACGATATCTTTTTCGTGTTTTATTGGCGATCGTTCCAATCGTCGACTGTTCCGTTACTTTACATGCCCTGCCTGAAGAACGGCCCACCCACGGCAGGCTGCGCGTCATCATGTCCTCCGACTTCCCGCCCATCGGCGTCGTCAAGGACGGCAAGGCGCCTAACACGATGAAGAGCGATCCGGACGATATGCAGTCAATGGTCCGTTTTCTGTTATATGCCAATGAGTTCGATGTGGAGGGATTGATCGCGTCGGCGGGCACATTCGCCATGGAAGCGCACAAGAAAAATATTCTGGATGTCCTGGATCGATACGAGACGGTGTATGCGAATCTGAAAAGACAGGATCCCGACTACCCGACGGCCGATTATCTCCGTTCGGTCACTTTCGAGGGGAAAGGGAACAATCATGGCCTGCCCATAAAATGGGGGCGTGATAAACAGCCAACCTCAGATATCCTTGGCGAGGGCATGGGCAGTGAGGCGTCCAATGCGATCATCGCAGCCGTTGATCAGCCGGATCCACGGCCGATATGGATCGGCGTCTGGGGTGGCCCGCGAGAGGTGGCCCAAGCCCTATGGGATGTGAAACAAACGCGTAGCCAGGAAGAACTCAAGGCCTTTATCGGCAAGATGCGCCTCTTCCTGATCGGTTCCCAGGACGCCACGCACGATTGGCTCATGGAAACCTTTCCCGATTTGTTCATCATCCACTCGCAGAAGACCTATCAGGGAATGTTCGGTGGTCAGGATCCGGTTTCGAACCTGGCCTGGGTCAACGAGAACATTCGTAATAACCATGGCCCACTCTGCGCGGTGTACCCCCATGAAGGCATGGGATGCCCGGGGGTGTGTGAAGGGGATTCGCCCTCATTCCTTTATCTGGTCAGCGCGAATCGCGGAATCAATAACCCCGAAGATCCCACCCAGCCCAGCTGGGGAGGCCAGTACAAACGCATCGCCCATACCAAGCATTATGTGGATGGACCCGGCGCGTCGAGCATCGCCCAGTGGCGCAAGGACTTCCAAAAAGAATTTGCGGAGCGAGCCGATTGGTGTGTTTCTGGCGGGTCGGAAGCCGACAAAAAGACATCGTACAAGCCCCGGATTATTAACACGACCGATCTCGGCGCCGATCCCGATGACGAGCAATCCATGGTGCGGTTCCTGGTCTGTTCCAACGAGTTCGATGTCGAAGGGCTGATTGTCGCCACCGGTTGCTGGAAAAAGTCACAAAGCAATACAGACATGCTCGACCGCCTGTTGACGGCTTATGGGAAGACGCTTCCCAACCTCCGACGTCATGCCGAAGGGTATCCTTCCCTTGACGATCTGCGGTCCGTTTCCGTTATGGGCCAAAAAGGCTATGGCATGGGCGACGTCGGCGCCGGCAAAGACAGCCCCGGGTCGGAGTTGATCATTGCGTCCGTGGATAAGGACGATCCACGCCCGGTGTGGGTGACCGGCTGGGGAGGCGTCAACACCATCGCCCAAGCCGTCTGGAAAGTGAAGCAGACGCGATCAGAGGCCGAGCTGGCAGAATTCCTCAGCAAACTCCGCGTTTTCGATATCCTGGGACAGGACGACGCCGGCGCCTGGCTGGCCAAAAATTTTCCCACACTGCTCTACATCCGCGCCACGAAGGTTTATGGTTGGCAGCCCTCGGACGAGTATTTAGCCACACACATCCAAAGCCATGGCCCCCTGGGAGCGGTTTATCCGGATCGCAAGTGGGCGACAGAAGGCGATACGCCCGCCTTCATGCATGTCTATCCCACCGGCCTCAATGATCCGGACCAGATCGATCAGGGGGGATGGGGGGGACGATTCAGTCAGACAAAGAAGCGCGGCATCCGAAGCATGTCCGAGGTCGAGAAAATAAACAAACAGGCCGAAACGCAATATGACCCCTACGATATGTATGGCAACACTTCCGAAGGTGTCCAGGCAATCAAACGCTGGCAAAAGGGCTACAATAACGATTTTGCCGCTCGCATGGACTGGAGCGTCACGGGCAAGTATTCGGACGCCAACCACCATCCGGTCGCCGTTTTGAATGGCGAC
>JADFCT010000401.1 GCA_017161665.1 Candidatus Sumerlaeota bacterium | reverse complement strand
TTCATCCCCGGCGGCCGTCGAGAGCCCGGCGTCCTGCCCTTGGGGAACGTTCCACTGAAGGGAAAGCGTCGCATCTCCCAGGGCGCCGCTCAAAAGTGTCGCCCCGCCGCGGGACTGCTGTATGACCGGTCGGGGCGGATCGCCCACGGTGGATTCGACGCGGGCATAGGGAACCACGATGCGCCAAAGTCCCACGGCGTCTGGAGGGGGATGGAACTGGAGGCGCCCTGTCGCGCCCTGGATGTCACAGGGAATCTGAATCTGACACGACAGAACGCCATCCCACTGGGCCGGTAAATCCAGCGCAAGCGCCTTGTCCTGCGTTCGGATAAAGGCGCCCTTTGGATGCGCCTGAGGCGATTGGATCGTCAGACCCGAAAAGCCCGCCCCGATGATCTGGCGCTTGGAAGAGGGATTGACGGCTCGGATGATCAAGCGGCCTTCGACGACAGCCTGGCGGTCATCAAGCCGTCCCTCAAGGAGCGCGTGAATAATCATGGCCTCTGGGCCGGACGGGATGGCGCGCGGCGCGCCCTGAGCGGCGGTCCAGAGTCGGGCGAAATCGTCTTGGGCAATAAAGGCCATGGGATCGCTGTCCGGCTTGCCCACCCAGGGGTAGGGGGATTGATCCAGATCGTAAGGCACGATGATGTGGATGGGTGAGGTCTGGTCGCCTGGCTCCGCTCCGGCGGCGCCGGGAAAGGTCAGGGCCGAAAGGACCATCAGTATCAGAGGGCTGGCCATCCGCATCGAATTCGGTCGTCCCAAACGACGGATCAAGACGGCGCCGAGAGGAGCGACCAGTGAGGCGAAGGCCCCCTGACAGGTGGCGTTGAAAAATTCCACCCAAATCGTTTGGATCAAAACAGGGGTCCAGAGCGTGATTGCCGCGACAAGAATGAGCGCGCGACCATACCACGGACGCCGATAACCCCAGATCCACAGCAACAGAATAAAGGCGCCGGCCCGGAAGAGAAAGCGGAGTTGGGCGTAAGGCGTCCCGTTCATCAGTCGGATTTCGACGGCCGGAGCGTCGCCCAGCGTGGTGACTTCCTGTTCGGAACCGGCAATGGGTATTTCAATATCCAGTGACAATAGACCGGCCTGCGTCGCCCGCGTCGCGGCTGACGCCTTTTCTTTCAGCCTTTCTTCGGAAACGGTTCCCAGGGCGGTTTGGGGTGAAATCATGGATGTGTCCATGTCCATCCATGCCTGAGCGGTTGCGTTCGAATACGGGGCGCCTGCCACAACGCCGCTTTGCGGTCCTGCGACGCGACCGGCAAAGGCCCCTCCGCCATAGCCTCCTCCTTCGGCATAAGCGCCTGCGCCATAGCCTCCCGCGCCATAGCCTCCCACCGCGCCATAGGGCGGCGCGCCTCCTGCTCCGGGCGCCAGCGTGTCGCCGCCGATTGCTCCCCGATCGTAGGACTTCGCATTCTGTCGCTCACGGTCGCCTACGTACTGGGCGCCCCTCTGAGGTTTTTCAACATCTCGCCGGTATTCCGGTTGGGCGTCATCCGTTTTCATCACATCGTTCGCCGTCATGACTTCTGACAGTTCATCGGCCGGCTGGGCTGGCGGTGGCGGGACGGGCTGATTTGCGGCCATGGGGATCTGAGACGCTGCATCCGCCATTTTCTTTTGTAAGGGGGCGCGATAAGAGTCGTGCTGACTTTGAGAAAACCTCGAGGTTTGCCCCATGCGGAAGTCGGTCCGCGACGACACGCGAATAATATCCCCCGCGCTTTCGCTTCCGTTCGCCGGGTCATAGACGAGCGTGCCGTTCTGGTCCACGCCGTCGGGGCCAATGCTGTATATCATGAAAAACGGCTGGTCGGGGCGGGCGGAGGGATCGGCGTATCCGATGCGTTGCGCGCGGCGAAGGGCTTCCGGTCCCTGAATATATTGATAATGGGCGCCCGAACCGGCGCTGGCGTAGCGGGATTGGGTTGCGGCGAAGGGATCCATTAATCCGGAACTCAAATAATAGACAGGGCCCTGCCAGAGTGTGTCGAGTTGAGTGGGGTATTGGTTGTGATCGTTGAAATAATTCTCCAGTCCGGTAGCGATGGAGCGAAGGTCCGCCTGGATGCGGGATGACTTCCCCCGAACCTGCGATTCCAGAAAGTTGGGCACAGCGATGAGGAACAGAATGAAGAGAATGAACGCCACGACCGACAGTTCGATGATCCGGCGCAGACAGCCGGACGGGGGCTTGGGGGGCCTGGCGTCGTCGGGGACGCTGGACGCCTCCGGTTCCGGCTCGGTGGTCGGCTCATCGACGGGGGCGCCCGCTTCCGCTTCGGCCAGGCTAACGACCTGTTTTCTGAAGCGACGCCGCACGGTGCGCCACAGACGAGCCCCCACAAGGGGGCTGCCCACGAGGATGATCACCAGGAGAGTCCATGCCAACAAATCGGTCCCCGATGCGTTCAGAAACAGGAGACGGGACGGGTAATGGGCGGTTCGCAGCCACGCCACAGTGGATTGATTCAGCGGGCGCCAGTCCCGGCGGGCGTCTCGCATGGCCAGATAGGCGAAGCCCTCGGGCAGACGCAGTTTCCAGGAGGCGCGATTGACCGGCGCGACGGGTCGAGGCGGCGTAAGGGACAGACGCGAGATTTCCGTCAGTGATGGCCCGGATTCGCGATAGACGATCGTCACGTCATACGCGCTTTCGGAACGGGTCGACGGCGGCAGGGGCAGCAGAATCCGTTCGCCCTCTTCCGGATCGCTGCGGCGGGACGGTTTGACGCCGACGCCGTCGATCATGGCCGACCACAGGGTGGCGTTCTCGGGCAGACTGAATTCAAAGAATTGCTTTTCGGCGTCTGTCGCCACGGTGTAATGGCCCTGGGTGAATCGCTCGCCTTCGGGCGTGATCGTTGTCAGAATGGCCGCCTCGTGAGCCAGCGCGCCAATGCCTGGCTGGGCGTCAAAGGATTTGGCCTGAATCCGGAGTTCGTGTGTGGGCGCCGCCCGGCGATATACGGCCAGAATCCGGTTATCACTTTTCCAGGGCAGAGGGGGCAAATCCGCCATCTCGGCATCCGCCAGCCCTTTGCCGGTCATGGTCAGGCGCAGGTTCCGTGAGCCTTCCAAGACAATGTATCCGTCCTGAGCGACCACATCCAGGGCCTGAATGTCGGGCGCCTGAACGGTCTGGGTGGTCGTGTCCAGGTACTCGGTCCACTGAACGGTAAACTGGACGGGGCCGAGGATGAGATCCTGTGTGGTAAGGGTGGCGACACGGC
>JADFCT010000400.1 GCA_017161665.1 Candidatus Sumerlaeota bacterium | reverse complement strand
AGCGTTTTCGGTCAGTGAGGAACTGCGCGTTGGTCAGGAAACGCTGCACTTGCTCGGCGTCGTCCGTGGTATAGTCTTCGCTCTTGTTGGCGACGGCCCCCACAGCGACAATATGGTCCCCTCGGAAAACTGGAACCGCCAGGATGCGCGTCATGGGGACATGGCCTTCGGGTATTCCTTTCATGGCCGGGTGGGGATTCGAAAAATCGTTGAGAATGAGGATCTCCCGTTTTCGGACGCATTCGGCCCAGACGCCCGCCTGATCGATGGGAAAATGGGTACCCAGCGCAGAGGAGTCACAATCCACCATTGTTTCATGACTCCAGGCGTGCAGAACCATTTCGGATTCATCGGGAAGCAAAAAGCCATAGAAACCATATTGGCTGGCGGACATCTCCACCATAAACTCCAGGATATTGTCGCAGAGCGTGATGAGTGAGGCGTCCTCCATGGTGGACAGTTCCCAGAGGGAACGGAGGATCTGCTGCATTTGACGGTTTTGCTGCTCCGTCTTTTGCCGTTCCGTAATATCCTGGGTGAGGCCGGTGGCCGAAAGACAGTGGCCGGATTTGTCGAAAAAGAGTTCCGCCTTTTCCCGAACCCATCTCACCTGTCCGTTCACATGAATGCGGTGGACAATGTCATAGGGTTTCCCTGCCAGAGCCGCCGCCCATTCCCGGGCCACCCAATCCCGATCGGCGGGGTGCACACAATCGAGGAACGCGTCGTAGGTCACCGCCCTTTCGGGTGGTATCCCAAAGATCCGGTAGTTCTCCTCGGTCCAATAGATCCGTCCGGAGGACACATCAATTTCCCACGTGCCGATCTTTCCGATTTCCTGGGCTTTCTGCAGAAAGAGTTTCTCCTTCGCCAACCGATTTTCCGCCTGTTTCCGTTGCGTGACATCCATGAAAATACAAGCGAATTGATGGCGCTTGGGGCGATAGGCGCTGACCCGATAATATCGGTCCAGCTCGGCTGAAAAATGCTCCAGCACAATGCTGGCGCCGGTGAGCGCCACCTGGCCGAACATCTCAATCCAATACGATTCCGTTCCCGGAAGGACTTCCCGAACGCGCCGGCCAATCAGATCCATGCTCTTAAGTCCTGTCATCTCTTCGAAGGCGGGATTGACCTCCAGAAAGCGATAATCACACGGTTTCCCGTCTTCGTCACAGAGGATCTCGTGGAGGGCAAAGGCGTCCAGCATTTTATTGAACAGCAACTGGTACTTCTGTTCGCTTTCCCGCAGGGCCTGTTCGGCCTGCTTCCACTCCGTAATGTCGCGAAACACACCCAGAGCGACGGGCTGGTGATTCAACTCAATGACCGTTCCGCGGATATTGACCTCCCGCACCATCCCGTCGCGGGTCAGGAGTTTCGTCTCAAGGCACGCCCCTTTGTCGTCCCCGCTGTGTTTTCGATACGTTACGGAAAGCCCATTGATGTTTTGATCCGGCGGGTGCAGTTCGACCTGTGGTTTGCCGATTAATGCCGCGCGGGGCCATCCCGTCAGTTCCACCATGGCCTGGTTGCAGTCCAGGATGATTCCCGTGGCTTGGTCGGCCAGAGCGACGCCGTCCATCTGATTCTCGAAAAGGGAACGATACTTTCCTTTTTCGGCCTTCAAAATATCCTCGATGGCATGGCGTAATTTGAATTCCTGGTTCACGGCGCGGTGGAAAATGAACAGCGCCAGAGGAATCAGCAGGCAACAGACAAACAGAAAGGCGAGGCCGAGCCAGAGGAAGTGGGAACGCGCCTCTCTCAGAAGGGCCTCCTCCGAGCGATGCACCCCCAAGAGCCAGCCAAGGGACGGGATGGGGACAAAGGCCGCGATCTGGTGGTCTCCGGCGCTGGAAATATATTCGCCGGCCAGTAACTCCGGATTGGCCGCCAATTCTCTGAGACAACGGGGGCCTGTGGCGTCGGGGGGGCCAATCCAGTTTTCCCCCACATAATCGGACACGGTTTCGGGATAGGCCGAGTGCAGGATCAGGCGACATTCTTTATCGACAATACAGATATATTCATCGACCGGTCGGTTGGGAAGGGCGCGCCAGGCCTTTTCAATCGATTCCAGGATTTCCTGCCCCTCATGATGGAACGCTTCATTGCCCACCGCCGCCAGCAGGGTGGCTTTGTTCATATAAAACGTCTTGAATTGGTTGAACGAGGAGTTCACGGAAACCTTGTAACTGCCGTATCCCAACAGCAGGGCCGCCAGGACGGATATTAATCCGAGGATCAGGGCCTGCCTTCCGATTCGAGCGCTGTTGTTTTGCATTTCCGAAGCGGAGGGGTCCGCGGGCCTGGATGACGCCGTCAATGAGTCAGGCATCGAAAAATCCTTTCTGGATCTGCATGGTTAACCGTACTGTTATTAGCAGAAATTTAAAAGAAATTCAAACTTTAGAACATTGTCTGTGGGCGTATCTCGGACCTGTCCGGGATTGTTGAGATGAGGCTCTCGAAAAAAATAAATCCCCTTATGTATCCTTTTTTCAGCCCCAGCGCTTCCGGAACCCCTGTCTGGCGTAGGACAAACATAAAATCTGTTTGGCCATGCGTCCACGAGGGAAAAGGGGAATTAATTTCTTCCGCCTCCTTTATTTAGCCGGCTTCAGCCGGCTCTTCCTTGCCCCCGCCTTCAGGCGGAGGGAGAAAAGGGGCCATTGATTTGGGAGCGCGCTTTAGCGCGGCTTCTCGACCATGGCTTCAGCCATTCCCGACCGGCGCCCTCTGGATGATCCTACCAAGGGAATGATGGATTGCCGCCAACCATCGAGCCGGCCCCAATGACCGGTTGTGAATGGATCATGGTTCCCCCAATGCCTGACGGACTTTTTCCCTCAGCGCGGACAGGGTGTAGGGTTTCTGGATGACGCCGGCCGGTTGGAGGCCGGAGAACCGACTGATTACATCGGTTTCGCTATAGCCACTGGCGATCAGCACGATGAGGCCCTCCGCGATGGCCTTCAGTCTCACAAAGGCTTCCGCGCCGTCCATGTTGGGCATGGTCAGATCCAGAAGGACGCAGCGAATCGCATCTTTCCGTTCGTTGAAAACGTCAAGGGCCTCGCGCCCGTCCCGGGCGGTGATTACGGAAAAGCCGAGCCGCTCCAACATGTGGCTGGCGATGATGCGCACATGCTCTTCATCATCCACCACCAGGATGGCGCCGTGGCCTTGCCATTGACCGGCGCTTTCGCTGTCCCCGGCCGATGGCTTTTTCGCGTTCTGTTTTTCTGAAAC
>JADFCT010000399.1 GCA_017161665.1 Candidatus Sumerlaeota bacterium | reverse complement strand
TTCTCCTCGTTTTCTTCGCTCTGTACGTGTTCATGGCGGACATCGTGGCCCGCCTTGTTATCGCCCCCTACATCACCGGTCACGAGGAGGAGCGCGCTTATAAGGATTTGCGCGATCGAATGATCGCTGTCCGCCAGCAGATGAATGCGGTGGAACGGCTGGCCGATGACTGGGCGCACTGGGACGCCTTGCGTCAATTCGTGGACGATGGCAATGTCGATTTTGAGAACGCCTATCTGACGGCGCGAATGCTGCGCAGCATTAACGTCGATTATTTGTATATCCTCGACCATGAGCGCCGTGTTGTGTGGGGCGGCGGAGAAAGCCCAACGACGACGGCGCCCCTGACGGTTGAAAACTACGAGCGTGACCGCTGGCCCGCTGATCATCCTTTGATCCTTTCCGATCCGAGCAGTCACGCCGTCACGGGGCTGGATGTGACGCCTCGGGGGCTGGCGATTGTGGCCAGTTGTCCCATTGCCTCCCAAAGTGACCCCATCGCCCGGCATGGGACGATTGTGATGGGTCGTTTCCTGGACGCGGCCGATTCGGACAGTATCCGAAATGATATTCAGTTTCGTATCGAACCCTGCGCATCCATATATCGACCGACGGACCCTCCAGCGATTCTTGATTTTCTGGAGCGACTGGGGGCAATGAGCCCGGAAGACCTTCCGCAGTGCGCCACAGAACTGCGAGTCGTGGCCGCCACGTCGGTCAAACAGTATCAGAAACTGCCCATCGAGTTTCACAGCGAAGACGATTCCATCTACGTTTTGCTCAATCTGTATGATATTCATGGGAATCCGTCGGTCTGTGTGGCCGTCATCAAGAGCCGCCTCTTCATGGATTTGGGGATGAGCGGCGCCATGCTGGCCTTTGCCTCCATCATGATCCTCGGCATGTTCACGGCCATAGCCCTTCTGGTGGTTGTCAATTATATGATCACGCTCCCCATCTATCGCCTCAACAAACACGTGGCGGCCATTGGTCGGAGCCAGGATTTATCGCAGCGACTCAACCTGCGCAAGCGGGACGAAATCGGTGTGCTGGTCCAGGAATTCAATCACATGCTCGAACGCCTGGAAATCGAAGACCGTTTGCGCCGTCAGGCGGAGGAGGAACTGCGGGTCAATGAAACGCGGTTGCGCCGGATCCTGGACACGACCATTGAAGGCTTCTTCATGATGGACCGCAATTCGCGCATCATTGACGTCAATCAGGCGCTGTGCTGGCTTCTCGGGCGGGAGCGACGCCGGATTGTGGGCAAATATCCCTGGGATCTGCTGGCGCCCGATCCGGAGGGCAAACCGCTTGATAAGGAAGCCTGGCAGGAACATTGCAGCAATGACGGCAGCGACCATCTGACGTTTGAAGCCTCCTTTTTGAATCAGGCGGGCGAGTCCATCCCCTTTCTGGTCCATTGCAGCGCCTTTCGCAATGACGAGCGCGAAGTGGTTGGGCGCATTGTCTTTCTCAGCGACATGACGGAAATCAAACAGGCCGAGGCCCTGCGGGAAGACGTCCAACGCATCACCCGCCATGACATGAAATCGCCTCTTGTTTCCGTCATTAATTTTCCGCAGATTTTGAAAACACACGCCAACCTGACCGACGAGCAACGCGACATCCTTGAGCGCATCGAACAGGCCGGCTATCGCCTCTTGAAAATGATCAACCTGTCTCTCGATCTGTTTAAAATGGAAAAACAAACCTATACGCTCAATCCCCAGCCTGTCGATCTGTTGCCTTTGCTGGCTCGCATTGCGGGCGATTTTGAACGGGAAGCCTCGCTACGCGGCGTTCAGCTGGATCTTTGCCTCAATCAGCGCCCCATCCGCGACGGGGATCGGTTTGAAATCCAGGGCGAAGAACTGCTGTGCTATACCATGTTCGCCAATCTGATCAAAAACGCCATGGAGGCCTCGCCACCCTCCCAGCGCGTGACCATTGATTGTCATTCCAGCGACACCCCCACCGTGGCTATCCATAACGCCGGCGTGATCCCTGAGGCGATCCGCGAACGCTTTTTCGAGAAATACGCCACCCACGGCAAAGAAAAGGGAACGGGACTGGGAGCCTATAGCGCCCGATTGATCGCCCAGACCCACGGCGGCAGTATCGATTTTGAAACCAGCGACGCGACGGGGACGACCATCACCGTGCGTTTTATTTCCCCTCCGGCGCAGACGTCGGAATCGGCGCGGCCCACCCCATAGTATCTTTTCTTCGATCAGGCTGTCGGAAAAAAAGTCCTGAGAGACCACCGTTCGCGAATCATACAAAATTTCACGAATATTCCTATGAATCGTGAAAATGCATGGATTTAAAAAATGAGTATTCTCTTTTGGGGACGGCCCAAGCAGTCGTCTTCCGCCGCTTGGCGAGCGTGCGCTGGACAGCTATTCAGAAATATATTAACCATAACGAAACATGTTTAACCCTAGCTTATTTAATGGGATTCCTTTTCACAGATCGTATGGAGCACGAATCGGGGTTCTCTTCGCGAATTCAGGAGTCAGGACTCCAAAATAGAGCAATTTCGGATATTATTCACTTTTTTTCAGGAGGGCGGTTTTCTTCTTGCCCCGCCCACAAGGGGAAGGTACCGTACCCCGGTGTAGTATACAATTTTCAGGAGGTCTTTAACTTTATGAAGCAAAGTGAATTTGCATCAATGGCTCCGCGCATGACACTGGCAGGGATGCTGGTCCTTGCGCTGATGGCCGGGACGGCCGTTCAGGCCGCCATGGATCACTCGCCCTTTATCGCGACGTATTCGGGACCGGGGCAGTGTCTGAGCTGCCACGGAGAAGGTAGTTCGAAACCAGTGGACATCCAGCACATTCTGGGCTCCACGCACTACAAGTTCGAGGCGGAATTGCCCGAAGGGTATCAGCGGGATCATCACGGCGAACCGGTGACGTACACGCGCTCCGGCAAGTTGTGGAAACTGTGCGGTTTCCCGACGGCTGTCCCGGCCGCCAACTGGACAGGCAACCTGCGCGATGATCCGGCGACGCCGCATATCGACACGCCGGGCGGTTGTGGCCGGTGTCACATCGGCATGGGCGACAAGCCCTATACGATGAAGGGCTTGATCGAGCCGTCGGCGGCGGAACTGGATAACGTGGACTGTCTCGTGTGCCATGCGACCACCTACAGCCGCAAGTTCTACGACGCCACCATGACCTCGGGCACGGAAACGGTCAAAACCGGCGCCGTCATGGCTGTGCCGACGCACGATGGCGTCAAGGACTTC